>DATLTH010000618.1:0-6381 GCA_035533695.1 Allostellaceae bacterium
TTGGAACATCGTCGATGTACGCGACGTGGGCGAAGCGCATGTCTTGATAGCCGAGAGCGAACGCTGCGCCAACGGCATGCGCTATCAGTTGTGCGCCACGGACCACTCCGGCGAGCTGAACGCGATGGAACTGCACGAGCAACTCGCGAAGCTGTTTCCGCACCTCGCAGTCGGCGGCGTGCCACAGGGATACGACGAGATTATCGCCAAGCACGGCAAACCCTTTGACTCGCCGCGCGCCTACTCCGATCGCGCGCGGCAGGAGCTGGGGCTGAAGACCCACGCGATCGAGGATACCTTGTTCGAGACCGGGCGCACGATAATCGAGCTGGGGCTCATCAAGCCGGCGTTCAAGCAACAACTCCAGCCGTAGTGCGATGCACTCTGGTCCTCCGGATTCAGGAGACATGTGATGAAAATCGAGGATTGGAAATCACCTCCGTCGACGAGTACCGCCGGCGCCTCAAACGGAAATGCGGCGGCGCCGTACGAGTTCACCGCCGAGGCCATTGAGGCCGCGTCGGCGGACGCCTTCACGCCCTACCGCGATTTCCTCTCGTCCGGCGAGCCATACCGTTCGCTGCTTCGGAACAACCCCTGGATGAAGCCGCCGTCTGCTCGAGATGAGCTCGAGTGGGGCAAGGGCTGGTACTACGACACCACGGTCGCGCGAAAGCATCCGCACTGGCGAGGTGTCGCGTTGCCCCAGCCCACCAAGGATCTTCGCCGGCTTCGGAAGGACTTTTACGAATGGGGCTTCTGCTTGATCGAGGACGGCCTGTCGCCCGAGCAATGCACCCGCCTGCACGAGCGGGTCGCCCAGCAGGCTGCCGCCGAGCGTGCACTCGGCATCGCGCACCTGAGCCCCGCCCAGCAGCACGTCTGGGCGCTGGTGAACAAGGGCGCCGACTTCGTCAAGTGCATGGAGCACGCCCCCGATGCGGTTCAGGCCGGGCCCCTGATCGAGAAAATGATTGATGAGCTGCTTGGCGCCGGATGGAACCACTTCAGCTTTATCTCGAACGTTTCTTTCCCTGACTGCTACCCTCAGGGGATGCACCAGGACCAGTCGTTCATGGCGCCGTACAATTTCCCCGCGGCGCCGGCGCCGGTGCTGGTGAACACCATCTACATCCTTCAGGATGTGGACGAGGTGAACGGCGGCACGCTCATCGTCCCCGGATCGCACCGGAAATATCGTAACGGCGAGACTTTCGGCGCAATCCCTCCGCCAATCAATCTGGAAGCGAGGGCGGGCGTGATCATGCTGATGGACGGTCGGGTGCTGCACGGCGGCGCAGTGAACCGCTCCGATAAGCTGCGCTACATCATAACCAATTCCGTGGTGAAGTCCTGGGTGAAGCAACAGGAGGGCTTCCTGCTCACAGTCAGTCCGGAAGTTCTGGCCAACGCAAGCCCGAAGTTCCTTTGGCGAGCGGGCTTCCAATCCACCGTCGTGGGCAACATGGTCGAGGGTTACGGCTACCGCGGCAACGGTGGCATTGGCGACCCCAACGGCTCGCTGGCGCACGTGCGCCAAGCTATGGATCATGGCGGCTATCGCCACATCGGCGAACTATCGATGGACGATCTGAACAAGATTGATATCAGCCAGTACACGCTCGCGCGGATCCAACGCGAGCACGAGAACTATCGCAATGAGCGCTATCGGCGGTCGCTGGAGAAGATCACCGGGCTGTGATCGGCGTGAGAGAATAAGCCGAATGGTCGCCGGCGGCGCGGGCGGAGTTGAAACTGCGCGCACATGGAATTTTCAGAACCAGGAGTCGAACATGGCAGCCGTACCAATGTCGGACAAAAATCAGCTCCCGATCTCATGCGATTCCCACGTAGTCGAAGCCCCCGAAGTATTCGCGGGACTCGTCGAGCGTTTCGGCGACGAAGCTCCGCGCATCGCCAGCGTTGGCGACGAAGCCGACGCGATGGTGATTCCAGCACGGGGCGGCAGGATCCTCGGCGCGATTAAGGCCGGTATTGCCTCGACGCGCATTGGCCGCGCAGCCGACCTGCGGCGCCGGCCGGGGCACAAGCCGGCGCCCGAGAATTTTGCCGGCCCGGAGCTGCGCGAACTGTGCCGGCGCGGATACGCCGGGTTGTCGGAGGGCTTTGTGAATGGCGCGGCCCGCGGCGCCGATCAAGAAGTTGACGGGGTCGCCGCCGAGGTGCTCTATCCGAGTTATTTCTTTTCGATTTTCGGCCTCGAAAACCTCGATCTTCTGACGGTCTGTTTTCGCAATTACAATGACTGGATAGCCGGCTATTCCAAAGCTTCCAACGGGCGGCTGATCGCGCTGGCGCTGATTCCTCTACACGATCCGGCGCGTGGCGCCGCAGAGCTGGAGCGCATCTTAAAATTGGGATTTCGCGGCGCGTGCATACCCTGCACGGCGCCGGAAGAGCGTCCGTACCGCGACCCCGCCTATGAGCCAATTTGGTCGATGGCCGAGGAGGCGGGCCTGCCGCTCAGCATGCACGTCGGAACCAATGCCACCCAGCGCAGACCGCAGCCGTCACAAGGCTCCCAGCCGCGCATCGACCCAATCGCGGGATACGCGAGCGCCGCGATTTCGATCCAGCGGACCCTGACTGAACTTATATGCCAGGGCGTCGCGCATCGGCATCCGAACCTGAAATTTGTCGTAGCCGAATTCAACGCCGGCTGGATCGCCAACTGGCTCGAGCGATTGGACCAGGGTTATTTTCGCGCCCGTTCGGCCGCGGCGAATTATCTAAACTTGCGGCCAAGCGAATACTGGGCCCGGCAGTTTCTTGCGACTTTCGAGGACGACCGCGCCGCCGTCCTGGTGCGTGAGCTGGTCGGGGTCGCAAACCTGATGTGGGGTAGCGACTATCCGCATCTGGATTCGACCTTCCCTTGCTCGCGGCAGGTTCTCGATGAGATCATGCGCGACGTGCCGGGACCCGAACGGTATGCCATTACGCGCGGCAACGTTGCGCGTTTGTATGGTTTGGCGCAGTGAGCGCAACGGGTTAAAGAACCAGTCGGCCGTTTTAGAGCAATTACCTGATGCGCCTGAAGAAACTGCTGATCGCCAACCGGGGCGAGATCGCAATCCGTATCGCCCGCGCGGCCGCCGACCTCGGCCTGCGCACCGTGGCGGTCTATTCCGAAGACGACGCTCAGAACCTTCATATCCGAATGGCCGATGAGGCGCATGCCCTCCCTGGCGCCGGAGCCGGCGCGTATCTGGACGCGGAAGCGCTCATCGCGGCGGCGAACGTGACCGGTTGCGATGCCATTCATCCCGGCTACGGATTCCTTGCGGAACGCGCGGACTTCGCACGCCGGTGTGCGGTGGCCGGGCTCAGGTTCGTGGGTCCGGGCGAAGCGCACCTTGAACTATTCGGCGACAAGGCACGCGCCCGCGCCGCCGCCGTGAAAGCGGGCGTGCCCGTCATTCGTGGACTCGATCATGCCGTCACGCTGACGGAGACCCAGGCGTTCTTCGGCTCGCTGGCGCCCGGCGGCGCGATGATCATCAAGGCCGTCGCTGGCGGCGGCGGCCGCGGCACTCGCGCGGTCACCGCGGCCGGCGAGGTCGAGTCCGCCTATCGAAGGTGCCAGTCTGAAGCGAAGACGGCGTTCGGCCGGGACGACGTCTATGTCGAAGAATTCCTCCAACATGCGCGCCACGTCGAAGTCCAGATCCTTGGCGACCTTGGTGGCGCCATCGCTCACCTCGGTGAGCGTGAGTGCAGTATCCAGCGGCGTTTCCAGAAAATCGTCGAGGTGGCGCCCGCCCCTGGCCTTGCCGGCGATCTCCGCGAGCGGATTATTGACGCGGCGGTTCGCTTCGCCAAGAGCGTCGGTTACAGCAACCTTGGAACGTTCGAGTTCCTTGTCGATATCTCCGGCCGAACACACGCGGCGCCGTTCATGTTCATCGAGGTGAACGCCCGCCTCCAGGTCGAACACACCGTGACCGAAGCGGTGACCGGCGTCGATCTTGTGCAGACCCAGATCCGGCTGGCGGAAGGCGCCACCCTGGCCGAACTCGGCCTCGACGACCCGCGGATCTCGAGGCCGCGCGGCTACGCAATCCAAGCGCGCGTGAACATGGAGACGATCGGCGCTGACGGCTCGGTGCGCCCAGGCGGCGGCATCCTAACCGTCTATGAGGCGCCCAGCGGACCCGGTGTGCGCACTGACGGCTTTGGTTACACGGGCTACCGCACCAGCAGCGCCTTCGACTCCCTCCTTGCCAAGGTCATCGGTCATTCGCCCTCCCCGAACTTGGCTGACGCGGTCATCAGGACCTCCCGCGCGCTCAGCGAGTTCAGGCTCGAAGGGGTCGGCACCAACATCGCCTTCCTTCGGAACATCCTCGCCCACGACGACTTCGCGGCTGGTCGTGTGAACACGCGGTGGGTTGACGAGCACATGGCCGAACTCGCCGCGCCAGGCGCCGACCAACGCCATCGCTTCGTCGAGACGGCGGGCCCCGCCGCAGGGGCCGAAGACGGCGGCTACGCTGGAGCCCGCGTCAAGAGCCGCGACCCACTGGCCCTGTTCGCCTACGACGCCAAGGTAAAGGCCACGCAGGTTTCGGCAGCTCAGCCAGACCGTGATGCCGGGCTCACCAGTCCCGACGGATTCGTCGGCCTGGTCGCACCGATCCAGGGCTCAGTCGTGATGATCAGCGTCGCCGTGGGCGACCAGGTTTACAAGGGCCAGCAGGTCGCTGTCATCGAAGCCATGAAGATGGAACATGTCATCGTCGCCGACCGCGGCGGCATCGTCCGGGCGGTCACGATGGCCGTCGGCGACATCGTCCGCGCGGGTTACCCTGTTGTGTTCATAGAGGAGACCGAGGTCGTGGCCGGAGTGATGGCGGCCAAGGTCGAGCTCGACCTCGACCACATCCGCCCCGACCTGCAGGAGAACCTCGACCGGCACGCCTATACTCTCGACGCAAACCGGCCGGAGGCGGTGGCAAGACGCTATGGACGCGGATATCGGATGCCACGCGAGAACATCGATCAGTTGGTCGACCCCGGCTCGTTCAAGGAGTACTGGCCACTGATCGTCGCGCGACAGCATCAGCGCTACGACATGGACACGCTACGCAAGAACACCCCCACGGACGGCCTCATCGCCGGAACCTGTTCGATCAACGGGAACCTGTTTAAAGAGGCGCGCTCAAGGGCAATGCTGGTACACTACGACTACACGGTGCTGGCGGGCACCCAGGGTGGTCGTAATCACTACAAACAGGATCGGATATTCGAGCTGGCCAACCGCTTCCGGCTGCCACTGATTCTGTTCGGAGAAGGCGGTGGCGGCCGTCCTGGTGACGACCGCCTCGGGCCAGGGGTGGCATTCGATACCCACACGTTCACCCAATTCTCGAAGCTCAGCGGTCTGGTCCCACTCATCACCATCGTCAATGGCCGGACTTTCGCCGGCAATACGGCGCTCGTGGCATGCTGCGACGTGATTATCGCCACCGAGGGTACAACCATCGCGATGGGGGGCCCGGCAATGATCGAGGGTGGGGGCTTGGGCATCTACACGCCCGAGGAGGTGGGACCGATGTCCTTCCAGGTCCCAAACGGTGTCGTTGACATTCTGGTCAAGGACGAAGCGGCCGCCGTCGATACCGCCAAGAAATACCTGTCCTACTTCCAGGGACCGATCCGCCAGTGGGAGGCGCACGACCAGCGGCGGCTGCGGCATATCGTCCCGGAAAACCGCCTTCGCCTCTACAATATGCGGGAGATCGTCGAGACGATCGCCGACCAGAATTCGGTTCTCGAGATCCGTGAAAAATTCGGCGTTGGCGTGATCACCGCGTTCATCCGGGTCGAGGGCCGCCCGATGGGCGTGATCGCGAACAATCCGCACCACCTCGCGGGCGCGATCGACTCGGACGGCGCCGACAAGGGGGCTCGCTTCATCCAGCTTTGCGATGCCTTTGACATTCCGGTGCTCAGCCTCATGGATTGCCCTGGCATGATGGTCGGTCCGGAGGTCGAGCGGACCGCGCTGGTCCGGCACTGCGTCCGGATGTTCAACGCCGGCGCCAATCTGACGACTCCTCTGTTCGGAGTCGTGGTGCGTAAGGCATACGGGCTCGGCGTCCAGGCGATGTGCGGCGCCAGCTCGCTGGTGGGGTTCTTCACGGTAGCCTGGCCAACCGCCGAGTTCGCCGGCATGAACATCGAGGGCTCGGTGAAGCTGGGGTACCGCAAAGAACTTGCGGCGATCGAAGACCCCGAAGAGCGCCGCCGCGAGTTCGATCGCCGCGTTGCGCGAGCCTATGAGAGCGCCAAGGCCGTCAACGCGGCCGCGGGGGGCGGAATTGACGACGTGATCGACCCGGCCGATACGCGGGATTG
>DATLTH010000619.1:0-2318 GCA_035533695.1 Allostellaceae bacterium
CCCTTGTCGATGCCCGGCGGGATCACGTCGCAATAATAGGGCTGCGAGCGGGCGACCCGCGCGCGGCCCTCGAGCGCCCGCTGCATCAGTTCGGTCAGCCGGGCGATCAGCGGGTGATCCTCGCTGGGTCCGACGATCTTGCCGACGGCGGCGAAGTGCGCATCGTCGAACGCCGAGACGACGGTCGGCGGCGTCTGCACCGTATTGGCTTCGCGCGCGACGTGATCGCCCGCGGGGTTCGCGATCAGCCATTCGTTGCCGGCGAACACCCAGCAGTCGACGCTGTTTTCACGAAAGATATCGACCGCCTGCTTTGCCGCGTCGGGCGGGACGACCTGCTGCTCGATCACCGAGAGATCGGGCTCGACGATCGCCCCGGCATTGTAGCCGCCGAACGGCAGGGTCAGCCGCAGCGGCTCGGTCAGCATGCGCAATCCGAACGGCGGCCGGCTGCTGCAGATCGAAAATCCGATCCCCGCCGCCCGCAGCCCCTCCACCGCCGCGATCGCGCGCGCGGTCAGCTGCTTGCCGGTTGTCACCAGGGTGCCGTCGACATCGGTGATGACGAGCGAAATCTTTTTCAAGACGACCTTCTCCCGCCGCACGTCAAAATCTCGACGCCGACATCCGACGCGACGATCACCGCCGAGGTGCGCGCGACAAACAGCCCGTTCTCGACGACGCCGACAATCATGTTGACCAGACACTCCAGCCTCTGCGGATCGGCGATCGAGGCGAAGCGGCAGTCGAGGATGAAATTGCCGCCATCGGTGACGAAGGCCCGACCGTCGGTCTGCCGCAACTCGGGCATGGCGCCGAGTTTCTCCAGCGATGCGGCCGTCGCCTGCCAGCCGAACTGAACGACCTCGACCGGCAGGGCCGCGCGCTCGCCCAGACGGTCGACCAGCTTTTCGTCGTCGACGACAACGATGAAGCGCTCGCTCGCCGCCGCGACGATCTTCTCGCGCAACAATGCGCCGCCATGTCCCTTGATCAGATTGAGACTGGCGCGCTCGACCTCGTCGGCGCCGTCGATCGCCAGGTCAAGACGGCGGTGCTCGCCGAACGTCGCGAGCGGGATGCCGAGCCGCCGCGCCAACTCCGCCGTGTGCTCGGAAGTCGGAATGGCGGTCACTTGCAGCCCTTGCACGACGCGCCTCGCCAGCCGCTCGACGACGAAGGCCGCGGTCGAGCCGGTGCCGAGCCCGAGCACCATGCCGCTCTCGACAAACTCGACCGCGCGCTCGGCCGCGGCGCGCTTCAACTGGTCGCGGTCGCTGTTCACCCGGCGCGCTCGATCGTCCGGGGCGGCGCCGAATGGCGGATCGCCGCGATCGCCGCGGCGTAATCCGGAGCCCCGAATACCGCCGAGCCGGCGACGATCGCCGTGGCCCCCGCCTCGATCGCCTGCCAGGCATTGGCACCGCTGAGCCCGCCATCGACCTCGATCACCGGATCGAGCCCGCGCTTGTCGCACAACTGCCGCAGGGCGCGGATTTTGGGCAGCACCGACGGCAGGAATTTCTGCCCGCCGAAGCCGGGGCTGACGGTCATCACTAAGATGATTTCGCACAGATCGAGCACCTCTTCGATCTGGGCGAGCGGCGTTGCCGGGTTGAGCACCGTCCCCGCGACCTTGCCGAGTTCGCGGATCTGCGACAGCGTGCGGTGCAGATGCACGGTTGCACCCGGCTCGCAATGCACCAGCATGTGGTCTGCCCCGGCCCGGGCGAACGCGTCGAGATAGCGCTCGGGCTCGACGATCATCAGGTGCACATCGAGCGGCTTCTGCGTCACCCGGCGCACCGCCTCGACGACGACCGGGCCGATCGTCAGGTTGGGCACGAAGCGGCCATCCATCACATCGACATGGATCCAGTCGGCGCCGGCATCGCCGACCGCGCGCACCTCCTCGCCGAGCCGCGCGAAATCCGCCGACAGGATCGAGGGGGCGACGATGACCTTTCTAGGCATGTTCTCCAAACTCGTCGTCCCCGCGAAAGCGGGGACCCACTTGTCCGCGCCTGAGGCCTCCGCCGGGTGGGTTCCCGCTTTCGCGGGGACGACAATGTTGGAGGCTGAAGCTGCTGAACATCAGCTGATCGGGCGCCATTTGCGGCCGCTGCGCGCCATTAGCTGCTCGGCCGCCTCGGGTCCCGCCGTGCCGGCCGGGTATAATTCGAGCGGCGCTTTCTTGTCCCTCTGCCAAAGGTCGAGAACCGGCTGCACGACCGACCAGCCGGCCTCGACGCTGTCGGCGCGTTGGAACAGCATCGCGTCGCCGATCATGCAGTCGTAAACCAGCGTCTCGTAGCCGG
>DATLTH010000620.1:0-2487 GCA_035533695.1 Allostellaceae bacterium
CCGGATCTGGCACCAAGGGTGGTGGGCATCGATGACTGGGCCTGGAAGCGCGGTCACCGCTACGGCACGATCATTTGCGATCTGGAAAAGCGCCGTATCATCGACATCCTGCCGGATCGGGAGGCAGCGACAGTGACCGCCTGGCTTGCCGAGCATCCCACGATCAGCGTCATCGCGCGCGATCGTGGCGCGGGCTACATCCAGGCTGCCGGCGAGGGGCGCCCGGAAGCCGTCCAAGTGGCCGACCGATGGCACCTGATGGAGAACGCCAGTGCCGCGTTCCTCAGTGCCGTGCAGCGGTCGATGCGGGCGATCCGTACTGCCGTGGGTGTCGGTGTCGTTGATCCGACGCTGCTGAGTTGCGCCGAACACCGCCAGCATGCCGGCTGGCTTCGCCGCCAGGAAGAGAATGCCGCCATCCTGGCGCTCGCCAGTCAGGGTATCGCAATCAAGGAGATCGTGCGGCGAACCGGCAAATCGCGCGGGGTTGTGCGTCAGGTGGCGCGTGGCGGGCGCACCGACGTCTTCCGCGGTCGGATGAATTCGCTCGATCCATTCATCAAGCAGCTTGAGGCGGCTTGGGCGGACGGCTGCCGCAACGGTGCTGCACTCTGGCGCCAAGTGAAAGCAGTGGGGTTTGGCGGCAGTCTTCGGGTGGTGACGGAGTGGGCGACGGGGCGGCGCAAGGAGGAGGGAATGGCGCCGGGCAATCGTCCGCCGCGCAAGTCGCCGTCCGCCCGTGGCATCGCCCGCATGATGACGACGGAACGGGATCGTCCGTCGAAGACCCTCGCTTCCATGGCCGCGATCATCGAGCGCGCCGTGCCGGACCTTGTGTCGGCACGTGACCTCATGGACCGGTTCCACCGCATGATCCAAAACCGCAAGAGTGCCGATCTGGAGACTTGGATCTCGGATGCAAAACCAAGCCTGCTGGCCTCCTTCACGACCGGTATCGTCAACGATTGCGCCGCAGTGAAAGCCGCCCTTACCCACTCATGGTCGAATGGACAGACAGAAGGACAGAACACCAAGCTCAAGCTGGTGAAGCGCCAGATGTACGGCCGAGCCAAGCTTGATCTGCTTCGTGCCCGCCTGCTCGGCACACCATAAGAGGGCAGACCCAGCACCAACTTCGCGACAGAGCCCCAGTTGGACGCCGATCTACAGTCATGATCTCGTCGAAGCGCGGGCCTCGCGTGCGTCGTAAGCTTTCAGATGCGTATGAACGATGCGCAGCAGCCCAGTCCCGCCGATGTGGACTCCGGCGCGCCGGATGAGATCGCCCACAACATGATCGGCTTCGGTCCGGGCATGCCGCTCGATGTCCCGCAGCATCGACGCGGTCAGGCCGGACCCCGGCGCCGTGAACAGATCCCGGCTTCGCTGCATCGCCGCTGCACGCGGGGGAAAGCCCGCGCTCGCAGCGATCGCGGCACATTCGTCAAGCAGCGCTAGCGCCAGATCCGCACCTCCCGCAGCGACGATATCGCCAACAGACGCCCGCATCAGGCAGGTGATACCCGCGCCTGTCGCGATGAACACCCATTTCTCCCACATCTCCTGCAGGATCTCCGGGCTCGATCGCGCATCGAACCCGGCGTCGGACAGCACCGTCGCGATAGCCTCGAACGGCACGGAACTTCCGCTGTTGCGTTTTCCGTAGGTCAGAAGATGGCTGTCGTTCAGATGCAGGATGCGGCCTTCGGGATCAAGCGTCGTCGAGATCAGGCACTGACCGCCGAGCACGCGATCGGCGCCGAAGCGCGCGTCCAGCATGTCGAGATGATGCATGCCGTTGAGCAGGGGCAGGATCGCCGTCTGCGGGCCGACGGCCGGCGCAAACGCGGCGATCGCATCTTCGAGGTCATAGGCTTTGCAGCTGAGAAGGATGAGGTCGAACGTCTCGCGCAACATCTCAGCGGTCAGCGTCGGCGGTCCGGGCAGATCAAGGTCGCCGCGCGGGCTGCGGATGACGAGCCCGATCCGGGCCAGGGCCGCCGCCCGTTGCGGGCGAACGAGGAAGGTGATGTCTCGCCCGGCCCGCAGCAGCCTGCTGCCAAAATAGCCGCCGATGCTTCCGGCGCCGATCACGAGGATGCGCATGGTCGTTCTCCTTGTCAGCCTGCGACCCGATCGCTCATCGGGCGCGAAGAAAAATGACGGCGGCGTCGGGATATGTCGGCCATCCCCCTGTCGCGATTTTTAACTTGCACGACGATAGTGACAAAGCTATATGACTTTCATGATGAAAGTAAGTGGGGATCACCCGTTCCATGCAACGTAAGAGCTTCGGCGCCATGCAGTGCCCGATCGCCCGCAGCCTGGAGCGCGTGGGCGAATGGTGGAGCATCCTGATCCTTCGCGATGCATTCCAAGGGCTTACCCGGTTCGACCAGTTTCAGAAGAGCCTCGACATCGCGCCCAACATGCTGGCGCGCCGGCTGGTGGCGCTGGTCGAGTCCGGGCTGCTAGAACGGCGCCGCT
>DATLTH010000621.1:0-3330 GCA_035533695.1 Allostellaceae bacterium
TATGTCGGGCTGGCGGGGTTCGGCATCGAAATCGCCTCGACCGAACCGCTCGAGGAGAGTTCGACCCACCGGCTGATTGTCAAAGAGGCCGCACGGCCGCGCCGCGCTGCCGGGTGAGCGCTACCTCGACAGCGCCGCGGCAAGCGCGGAGACGAGCGGCTTCATGAAATAGGTTGTGCGCGGCATGATCGCGACCGCGAGCCCGCGCCGCTCCAGTTCGCCGGCAACCACCGGGCCGACCGCGGCGATCGCGGTGCGGCCCAACGCCGCGCGCAGAGCGGCCTCCCGCCCAAGGGCGCGGGCCGCATCGAACAACCGGGCGACCTGCGCGGCGCTGGTGAACGCAGCGGCATCGATCCGACCGGCGGCTGCTTCTTCGATCAATCCCGGGATCGCCGCGTCGCCCTCCGCCGCAACATAGACGTAGGGCGAGACCGGGTCGGGCCGCGCCCCGGCCGCCGCGAGGAAGTCGACAAGGGTCGTCGGCGCGTCGGGATAAAGCTGGACGGCGATCCGCCGGCCACTCAAATCCTCGGCCGCGAGCGCGGCAATGACCCCGGCCATCGTCGGCTGCTCGGCCCGCAGGCTCGGCATGAGCCCGATTTCGCGCAACGCCCGCGCCGGCTTGGGGCCGCGGGTGATCGTCCGCACCCGGCCGAGCGCCGCGCGAAACGCGGCATCAATCCGCGCCCGCTCGGCAAAGCCGGCCAGCCGGCGCAACCCCTCGCCGGTCATCAGCACCAGATCGTCGGGCGGCGTCGCGACAAAGCGCCGGGTCCACGCCAGCACCGGCGCCGCGTCGGGCCTGTCGGCGATCGCCACCAGCGGGCAGCGCAATGTCGCGCCGCCCTGCGCCTCGATCATCTGGCCGAGGCGGTCGAGCTCGCGGTGCTCGAAAATCGCGATCCGGCGTCCGGCGAGCGCGCGCTGGCCGGTCGGGTTAATCGGGGCTATCGGGTCTATCGGATCGGGCGCGGGCATGGCGCACAATGCGCGGGCGGCGACGAACAGGGAAGCGAGCAATGATCAAGGGCATCAGCGCGGTCACCCTGGCGACGCACGACATGCGCCGCGCCGTGCGCTTCTACCGCGCGCTGGAGCTGCCGGTCATCTACGGCGGCGAGGATGCGGGCTTCACCAGTTTGCGGGCCGGCGACAATTATCTGAACCTGATCCTGCAGCCGCCCGAGCGGCAGTGGTCGTGGTGGGGGCGGTTGATCTTTTACCATCCCGATGTCGACGGGCTATACGCGCGGCTGGTTGCCGCCGGGTGGCGCCCCGACACCGCGCCCTGCGATGCGGCGTGGGGCGAGCGATTTTTCCACCTGACCGATCCGGACGGGCACGAGCTCAGCTTTGCCTGGCCGCTGACCGGCGCAGACACGAACGCGCCAAACAGCAATTGATTTCGCTGCCGCGTGCCGCTAGACCCATCGCGCCGCGGCCGACACGTCCCCATCGTCTAGAGGCCCAGGACACCGCCCTTTCACGGCGGCAACACCGGTTCGAATCCGGTTGGGGACGCCAATAATTTCAGTGGTTTAGAGAACAAACATTTCAAACATTTGTCCTCATACGGAAAAAATACGGAATAGGTGCTCCCGGACGAGGGTGGACGGGGCGCGCCGGGCATGACGAATGAGGCATTTGCCAGGGTCAAGATTAACCAGCTTCTCATAGACGCGGATTGGCGGCTGACGGACGGCCGCAGTGTGCGATTCGAGTACGTCCTCGACGATGGCGGCAGAGCCGATTATGCCCTATTCGACCGGCTAGGACGCGCTCTCGCGGTTCTCGAAGCCAAACGCACCAGCGTCAATCTGAGCGCCGGCGAAGCCCAGGGCCGACGCTACGCCGATCAACTCGACGTGCCGTTCATTTTTCTCTCGAATGGCGAGGAAGTGTGGTTCTGCGACAAGGAGCAGGACGCCCATTTTCGCAAGGTCGACACGGTTTTCAGCCAGGACGATCTTGCGCGCCGCACGGCGACGCGCGGCATCCGGCGCAATCCGATCGACATTCCGATCGATCGCCGGATCGCCGGTGGCGGCGGGCGCCAATACCAAATTTCGTGCATCGATACGCTTTGCCGCGAGATCGTGAACGGTCGGCGGAAGATGCTTGTCGAGATGGCGACCGGCACGGGCAAGACGCGCATGGCCGCTGCGCTGCTGAAGCGCCTGTTCGAGGCGCATTGGGTTACGCGCGCCCTGTTTGTGGTTGACCGGCACCCGCTGGCAATTCAGGCCGAAGACGCCTTCGCGGAGCATGTGCCTTATCTGCCTTGCTTTCGCGTTCCGCGCACCGGCCGCCGCTTTCAGGACGAGAAGCGGATCACCATTGTCACGTTGCAGACGTTGGTGAACGAGTATGCCAAGTACACGTCCGGTTATTTCGATGCGATCATCATCGACGAGTGCCACCGGAGCATCTATGGAAAATGGCGCCGTGCGCTCGACCATTTCGACGGGATCAAGATCGGCCTGACCGCGACACCCTGCGTGATGCAGGACGCACCGGATATCGATGAGGAAGACCGCCAGGCAATCCGCGACACCTTGCGGTTCTTCGAGGTCGATCGCCCGACCTACAGCTACGGTCTTTTGGAAGCGATTGCGGACGGCCATCTGGTGCCGTACGAGATTTATCGCGCCCTGACGGCGCGCACCGCCGCGACTGATGGCTTTGCGGTCGCCCGCGACGAAATCGATTGGGGTGCTCTGGACGAAAAACCTCGCGCCGAACTGGAGGCCCGGTTCGCTGAGAACGATCCGTTGATCGTCGATCCGACGGTACTTGAACGGAAATTCACGATCCCGGAGCGCAACCGGGCAATGGCGCGGGAATTTCGCGAGGTGCTCCAAAACGGCTACACCGGACCAAACGGCATCCGTCGTGCGCCCGATTGGGGCAAGACCATCGTGTTCGCTGTCACCAAGCGCCACGCTGAGACGCTGGCCCGCATGCTCGATCAGGAATTCGCCGACAAGAAACCGACCCCGACAACGCGCTATGCCGACTTTGTCGTCTCTGGCGCCGGGCCGGACGATACCGTGGACGGCGCCGCGAAGATCAAGCGCTTCAAGAAAGAGGAATTTCCGCAAATTCTCGTCAGCGTGAACATGCTCGACACCGGATTCGACTGCCCGGAAATCCGCAATCTTGTGATGGCGCGCTTCACCCACAGCTCGATCCTCTACCAGCAGATGCGCGGTCGCGGCACGCGCCTGGCGCCGGGCAAGGACCGCTTCACCATGTGGGACTTTACCGGCGTTACCCAGCGGCATGGCGACGACGAAACGCCGGGCGAAGGTGGCGTTGTCGTCGTGC
>DATLTH010000622.1:0-3738 GCA_035533695.1 Allostellaceae bacterium
CGGCGAGGTTCGCGCAAGGTTGTCCAGCATCGGCTCATCGCCGGCGAACGGGCTCGGCGAGAGGCCGCGTCCCTGATGCGAGCGCCGTATCGGGTAGTGGCGATTACCGGGGCATCGAGCGGGTTGGGCGCCGCGCTCGCGCTGTCTTATGCCGGGCCGCAGACCGTGCTCGGGCTGATCGCCCGCAACCGCGAGCGCCTCGACGCGACCGCCGCTGCCTGCCGCGCAGCCGGGGCAAGCGTCGACAGCGCCTCGATCGATGTCGCGGACCGCGCCGCCGTTGCGTCGTGGCTCGAAGAATTCGACCGCGCTCACCCGGTCGAGTTGCTGATCGCCAATGCCGGCACCTCGGCCGGGCCGGACCCGGGGAGCCCCGGTGAGCCGGCCGACATCACCTTGCGCCAGCTCGAGGTCTATCTGCTGGGCGCGGTCCACACGATTGCGCCAATGATGCCGCTGATGTGCGCGCGGCGGCATGGGCGGATCGTCGCCGTCGCCTCGATTGCGGCCTATCGCGGCCTGCCCTACAGCCCCGGCTACTCGGCGAGCAAGGCGGGCTTGCGCACCTATGCCGAGGCGTTGCGCCCGCTGCTGATGCCGCACGGGGTCGGCGTGACGGTGGTGTGCCCGGGCTATTTCGACTCGCCGATGACCGAGCGGTGGGAAGGCCCGACGCCGTTCCGGCTGAGCGGCGAGCGCGCCGCCCGGCGGATCAAGCGCGGCATCGACCGCGGCCGCGCACGCGTCACGTTTCCGTGGCCGCTGGTCTTCGGCATGCGTTTTTGCGATCTCGCCCCGGCGATGATCGGCGACAGGATCCTGCGCGGCTACCGCTTTCACATCCGTTCTGCGTGACGCGATGGAACCGGTCGCCCTGCTGCGTGTCACCGCCGGGATCGCCCTCACGCTTGCGGCGTGGCTGCTGCCGCGGCGGCTTGCGGGCGCGCGCCGGGCGGCCCCGGCGGCAATGCTGCTCGATATCGCGCCGATGGCGTTCGGCATGCTGTTGCTGAGCGTCGCCGCCGGGCGGCCCCTGTTTGCCGGCTGCGTCATCCTGGCGCTCGGCGGCGCCTTCACCCTGACCGACTACACGATGCGGCAGACCTTGCGCGAGCCGGTCGTGTTCTCGGAAATGTCGGAATTGCCGCAAGTATTCACCCATCCGCACCTCTATCTGCCGTTTGCCGGACCGGGGCTTGTGCTGGGGGGTGCGGCGGCGGCGATTGCCGTGGCGCTCGCGCTGCTGATCGTCGAACCCCCGCTGTGGACGCCGCACCCATTTGCGGCATTGAGCGCGGTCGCGCTGATCGCCGGCGGCGGCTGGCTGGCCTCGCGCGAGCCGCTGCTCGGCATGATTGCGGGGGCATTGCGCCGCCTGGCGCCGAGTGGCGAGCCGGGGGACGACGCCGCTTCATTGGGGCCGTTCGCGATGCTGCTGGCCCATACCATCATCGCCCGCGCCGAGCGCCAGGGACGCCAGCAGGCATTGGCGGCCCCGCCCATCGTGCGCCAGCGCGGTGCGTCGGGCGGTCCGATCATCATCGTCCAGTGCGAGTCGTTCTTCGACGCGCGCCGCCTGTCACCGCGCATCCCCCGTGATCTGCTGGCCGGCTTCGAGGCCTGTTGCGCCTCGGCCGCGCTTTCCGGCCGGCTTGCGGTCCCGGGCTGGGGCGCCAACACGATGCGCAGCGAATTCGCCGTGCTGACCGGCGTGCCCGAAAGCGAACTCGGCTACGACCGCTTCAACCCCTATTACGCGCTGACCCGCGTGCCGCTCGAATCGCAGGTTTGGCGGCTGCGGCGGGCGGGCTATCGCACGATCTGCCTGCACCCGTTCGATCGACGCTTCTTCCGCCGCGATCTGGCGATGCCGGCGCTCGGCTTCGAAGAGTTCCTCGGCCGCGAGACATTGGGCGGATCGCGCGCGCCGCCCTACTGCCCAGACCCCGACTTGGGCCGCCATGTTCTGCGCGTCCTCGACGAAGCCGGCCCGCAAACCTTCATTTTTGCCATCACGATGGGCAATCACGGGCCGTGGCCGGCGAAAGGCCGGCCGCTCGATCCGGCATTGGCCGGGCTGTTCGACCCCTCGGAAATGCCGAGCGGCGGCGAATTGCTGCGCTATCTGGACGGTGTGCGCGCGTCGGACGAGATGCTGCGCCTCTTGATGGCCGGGCTGGAGCGGCGCGACGACGGTGCGGTGCTCGCCTTCTACGGCGACCATCTGCCAAGCCTCACCGGCGTTTTCGACCATTTCGGTTTTGACGAGCGGCACAGCGATTACGCGATCTGGACGAATGGCGGCGCGGCGCGGCGGCTGGACCTGCCGGCGCACGAACTCGGCCGGATCGTCGTCGATATGGCGCTGCGCACGCCCTCGGATCGGAAGGGGTCGGGGATTGACGAGCCGCCGGCGCTCGATCGCGGCGCTTGTCTCGCGCCGCACCAGCCCGCAAACTTTGCTTGATGAGCAGCTTTGTGCCGCCCTACCCGGCGCGCCCCAAAAAGGCGCTGTCGCCGCTGGCGACGTTGCGCGCCGGCCGGCGCAACCTGATCGCCATATTCGAGGAGCAATGCTTCGACTATCAGTTCTTTTCGTCGCGCCTGATTAACCGTCAGCTCTTTGTCTGCAACAGCCCCGATACCGTGGCGCAGGCCTTCATCACCTTGCATGACAGTTTCGAGCGCAAAACCCCGGTCGTGCGCCATGCCCTGGCCCCGCTGATCGGCAGCGACGCATCGTTTATCAGCGACGGCCGGATCTGGAAGCAGCGGCGCCGGATCGTCGCGCCGATCGTGCATGTGTCGCACCTGCCGTTGTTCGCACCGATCATGGTCGAGGCAGCCGCGGAAACAGCCTCGCGCCTGGCCGATCTGCCGCAAGGCGCGCCGGTCGACGCGTTGCGCGAGATGGCGACCCTGACCTCCGAGATCATCTGTCGCGCGGTGTTCGGGCCGCGGCTCGGGGCCGAGCATGCAACCGCGATCGTCGCTTCGTTCAGCGAATACCAGCGCGTCGTCGGCAATATGGACCTTGCCTACTTCCTCGGACTTCCCGATTGGCTGCCGCGCTTCAACCGCCCGCTGGTCTATCGCGCTGCAAGCCGGATCCACAAGGTTCTCGACCGCGTCATTCGGCAATGCGAAGCAAGCCACGCCGCGGGCGACAACTCGATGATCCGCCTGCTGTTCGAAGCGCGCGACCCGGAGACCGGGGAGGCGCTCGATCGCACCGCGGTGCGCAACGAGGCAGCCGTCATGTTCATGGCGGGGCATGAAGGCACCGCGAACTCGCTCGCCTGGACCTGGTATCTCTTGTCGCAGGTTCCCGACGCGGAAGCGCGGGTCCATGGCGAACTGGCGGAGGTCCTCGGCGGGAGTCTGCCGACGCTCGACGACGTGCCGCGCCTGGTTTTTACCCGCGCCGTCCTCGAGGAAGCGATGCGGCTTTACCCGCCGGTCCCGTTTCTCGGCCGCCAGGCGTTGCGCGGAGAGACCATCCGCAACCGCAACATCCCCGAGGGCTCGCTGGTCGTCGTCGTGCCGTGGCTGCTGCACCGCCATCGCCGGCTGTGGGAGCAGCCCGACCATTTCATCCCCGAACGGTTCCTGCCGGAGAATGCCGGGTCGCGGCAGCGCTACAGCTATATTCCGTTCAGCGTCGGACCGCGCGTATGCACCGGCGCGGCGTTCGGCTTTACCGAGGCATTGTTGTGCATCGCCACCCTGGCGCAGCGC
>DATLTH010000623.1:0-2100 GCA_035533695.1 Allostellaceae bacterium
TCGAACAGCGCCGTCGAATAATCCATGTTGTCCTTGAGGACGCCCGAATAGGTGGTGCGAAAGACGGTCAGCGCCATCTCGTCGGCGACCCCGAACAGCGCGTTCTTGAACAGCTCGAACTCGATCGGATCGCTGATCATCGCCACCTTGCGCCCTGCTTCGCGACACCCGACAAAACGGGCACGCCGGCCTCGGGGAGCGATGGTATCGTGGTTTGCCAGCGCCGCGAAATCCCGCTGCACCGATTATGTGCTGAAGGGCGCGCGCCTCGTCGCCGAGCTTGCCGACACGATCGTGCGCCGGGCCGACGACCGGCTTCTTTGAGGACGTCCTTCGAGACGCGCCCGGCCGGGCGCTCCTCAGGATGACGATTTTTATCAATGTCATTAAAAGTACATCGCCATCCTGAGGAGCCCGCACAGCGGGCGTCTCGAAGGACGCTGCGACTCGATTGTTTCCCGGTGGCCCCGTATAGTGCGGGCAAGCGGGAGGAGGCGCCATGGGCTGGCTTGAGGGGCAGGTTGCGCTGGTCACCGGCGGCGGCTCGGGCATCGGCCGGGCGGTCGTCGCGCGCTTCATCGAAGAAGGTGCGCGCGTCGGGGTCATGGAGCGGGTCGCGACCCGGGCCGACCAGCTGCGCAGCGAATTCGGCGGCAAGGTGATCGGCATCGCCGGGGATGTCGCGCGCCTCGCCGACAACCAGCGCGCGGTGGCCGAAACGGTGCGCGCCTTCGGCCAGCTCGACGTGTTTGTCGGCAATGCCGGGGTGTTCGACGTCTATGCGTCGATCGAGGAAATGCCGGAGGAGCAGCTGGCCCGCGCCTACGAGGAACTGTTCGGGGTCAACGTCAAGGGCCTCGTTTTCGGCGCCCGCGCCGCCTTGCCCGAACTGCGCAAGACCAAGGGGTCGATGGTCTTCACCGCCTCGGTCGCGGGGCAGAACTCGGGCGGCGGCGGGGTGCTTTATACCGCCTCCAAGCATGCCGTCGTCGGCCTCGTTCGCGAGCTGGCGGTCGAACTGGCGCCCGACATCCGGGTCAACGGCGTGGCGCCCGGCGGCACGATCACCGATTTGCGCGGCCTGACCTCGCTCGGCAACGACGACCGCTCGCAATTTGCGGCGCCCGACATGGCCGAGCGGCTGCAGGCCGCCAACCCGCTGCGCATCGCGCTGGTGCCGGACGATCTGGCCGGCGCCTATCTGTTCCTGTCGTCGCGGCGCGACGCGCGCGGCATCACCGGCACGATCGTCACGGTCGACGCCGGCGGCATGCTGCGCATCCCGCGGCCGCGCTCGCCCCATGGAGGACGCTGACGATGACGAGCAACTGGGGAGGGATGATCGATGCCGAGCGCGGGCTGATCAGCCGGCGCATCTTCATCGAGCCCGAGATCTACGAACAGGAATTGGCGCAGATCTTCGCGCGCTGCTGGCTCTATCTGTGCCACGACAGCCAGATCCCGCTGCCCGGCGATTTCTTCACGACCTATATCGGCGAGGACCCGGTGCTGGTGGTGCGCGACACTTCTGGGAAGGTGCATGCCTTTCTCAATGTCTGCCGCCATCGCGGCAACCGCTTGTGCCGCGCCGACGACGGCAACGCCGCCAGCTTCACCTGCGCCTATCACGGCTGGACCTACGGCAATGACGGGCGGCTCGTCGGCGTGCCCTATCTGAAGGAGGCCTACCACGGCGAACTCGACCGCGAGCGCTGGGGCCTCCAGCCGGTCGCCCAGCTCGACAACTACAAGGGGCTGTGGTTCGCCACGTTCGATCCCGCGGCGCCGTCCTTGCGCGACTATCTCGGCGAGATGGCGTGGTATCTCGACGCCTTTTTCGACCGCCGCGAGGGCGGCATCGAAATCATCGGCGGCGTGCATAAATGGATCATGCCGTGCAACTGGAAGTTCCCGGCCGAGAATTTCGCCGGCGACGGCTATCACGTGCACTGGAGCCATCTGTCGGCGGTGCAGACCGGCTCGGGCGGCGATTTCCGCGTCAAGCCGGACAATCTCGGCAAGGCATTGGCAATCGCCGGCGGCCACAGCATCATGACGGTCGGCCCCGACATGCAGGCCGATCCGCCGAACCCCGTCGTC
>DATLTH010000624.1:0-4021 GCA_035533695.1 Allostellaceae bacterium
AGGAACCCACTCCACCTCAATGGCGATTTGAACAATTGAAAGAGTTGGCGACCCCGGCGGGATTCGAACCCGCGACATCTCGCTTAGAAGGCGAGTGCTCTATCCAGCTGAGCTACGGGGTCGGCAGGACGGACGCGCCGGCGTGACCATCCGGGTCGCCCTTCAGTCGCGGATCCGATCGTAGCGAAAATTGTCGGCATAGCTCTTGGTTTTCGGGCTGCGCAGGTGCGGCTCGATCAGCGTGTATTCGAGCCCGTGCTTTTGCGCGAAGGCGAGCGCCTCGTCGAGCGTGTCGAAGCGCAGCCGCACCTCGTTGAGGGTATCCTGCGCGCTCGACCAGCCCATCAATGGATCGGGATCGCGGCGGCTCGCCGGCTCGTATTCGAGCATCCATTTGCGGGTCTGCGCCCGCCCCGATTGCATCGCGCTCTTAGCCGGCCGATAGATGCGTGCCAGCGCCATCGAACACCATCCTCCCCCTCGATACGAGCCCATGGGACGCCCGGCCGTGGTCGGGGCGAGAGGATTCGAACCTCCGACATCCTGCTCCCAAAGCAGGTGCGCTACCAGACTGCGCCACGCCCCGCGGCGACCGGCCGGATATGTGGGCTTCCGGGCGCCGGGTTTTAACCGATCGCGGGTCGGCGCGGCAACCGGCTCGACAACCGGCTCGGCAAGCGGTTCGGCAACCGGCTCGACCGGGGGTCACCCGGCGCGGCAGACATTTCGTCCAATGCCGGGCAGCGGCGCCCCGCCGCGGTGCAGCAACTCGAAGACGCAGCCGATCAGATCGCGGCGGTGAAAGGGAACCGGGATGAACTCGTCGCGATCGCGGCTGCGCCATAATGGCCGCTGGGCAACATCGCCGGTGAACAACGCCTTGAGCCACGGCTGACGAGCGCGGAGCTGGTGGATGGTCGTCGGGCCATCGAGCGTGCCGGGCAGGTTCATCGCCGTCACGGCCAGCGCAAAATGCCGGCTGGTCGCGGCGCGCACCGCGGAAATGCCCTCTGCCACGGCCGTCACCGCAAAGCCCTCGTCGAGCAGAATCCGCTCGCACAGCTGCCGGCGCTCCGCGTCGTGGTCGATCAGGAGGATATGCTGCTCGTCGGGGTACATCTCGTCGCTCTCTGGTCTGCAATCATCCGTGGACGATATTGGGTCCCGAATTTTGTTATTTTAGTTAACGACAAGATCTTTCATTTAGAAACCACATAAAGTTTTATCTGGTTTTTGTAATACCGATGATTTCTATATTTCGCTTAAATTTTATCAAAATGCTAGTGGATGGACTCCAACACTTACTCCCTGTCGTCATGCCCGCGAAGGCGGGCATCCAGGGCAGGAAGCACCATGCCCGCGACCCTGGACCCCCGCTTTCGCGGGGGTGACGAATGAACCGATCCGGAATCATATGTCAGGGCCATACCATCAGGATCGCCCGACGATCGACGCGGCGGCAACGATTGCGGGCTTGTGTGCGCCGCGCGCTCCCGCGGCACCCGGTCAGGAATGAAGCGGCGGCCTCATTCGGCCGCTTGGGCCGCCGGGCGGCGCTTTGCCGGCCTTGGCCAGCGCGCGGCGACCAGCGGCAACACCTCGTCGATCAGCCGGCGGGTCTGCGCCATGATCTCATCGTCGCCCCGCGCCGCGGGGCGCAGGATGAATTTCGACACCCCGGCATCGACATAGTCGGCGATCCTGGCGACGATCGCCGCGGCGTCGCCGATCGCGAAATAGTCCTTGGGATCGCGGCCGGTGCGCTTTTTGTAGGCGTCGAACAGCGGCACCAGCGCCGGGTCGTCTTCCCCCTTGGCTGAATCGACGAAGCGGTAGGGAATGCCGGCGCCGTAATGGTCGTCGTCGATCGTGCGGCCTTCTTCGGCGGCGGCCTTCTTGATCGCGGCGACGACGATGGCGGCCTGCTCGGGAGTTTCCGGCCCGGCCTGCCAGCCGGTGCCGAGCCGCGCGGTGCGCCTTATCGCCGCCTCCGACGAGCCGCCGATCCACATCGGCAGGTCCGGCTGCACCGGCTTTGGGCTGAGCGAGGCGCCCGACAGATGATAGTGGACGCCCTCGAAATCGACCTTGTCCTCGCTCCACAGACGGCGGATCACCTCGAGCCCCTCGTCGGTCTTGCGGCCACGGGTCTTGGGATCGAGGTTCAAGGTCTGCCATTCCGGCCCCAAGGGGCTGCCGATGCCGAAGGCCGGCAGCAGCCGTCCGTTCGACAGGAAGTCGATCGTGGCGCATTGCCGCGCCACCAGCACTGCGTCGCGCATCGCGAGGGACAGGACATTGACGCCAAACTTGATGCGCCGCGTGCGGCCGGCGAGTGCCGCCATCACGCTCATGCATTCGAGGAACGGCGTCGGACTGACCAGCCGATCGGTCTGCCAGATCGAATCGATGCCGCCCGCTTCGCACAGATCGACCCAGCGCCAGTAGGCGGCGGCGCCGGAAAACGGGAACTCCATCGTCCCGACCCCGATCGCGACATTGCTCGGCCCATGTTTCGGCATTGCCTACGGCCTCCTTGTCTCGTGCGCCGAACTATGGCCCGATTGCGGCCGGTTTGCCCAGCGGGAGTGTTGCGGCCGATGCGCGGAGGTGGGCTGATCCTCGCCGCCCCGGCATCGGGGAGCGGCAAGACGCTGGTGACGGCGGGCCTGCTGCGGCACCTGCGCGACCGCGGGCTGCGGGTCGCCGCCGCCAAGGCCGGGCCCGATTATATCGACCCGACCTTCCACGCGCTGGCGAGCGGCGGGGTTTGCCGCAATCTCGACCCGTGGGCGATGCGCCCGGCGACGCTCGCCGGGCTCGCCGGCATCCTCGAAGCCGAGGCCGATATCGTGCTGTGCGAGGGGGTCATGGGCCTCTTCGACGGCACCGGACCCGACGGCGAAGCAGGCTCGACCGCCGCGCTCGCCCGGCTGACCGGGTGGCCGGTCGTGCTCGTCGTCGATGCGCGGCATCAGGGCGCCTCGGTCGCCGCCCTGGTAGGCGGCTTTGCGCATCACGATTCGGGTCTGCCGCTCGCCGGCGTGGTGTTCAACCGGGTCGCGAGCATCCGTCATCGCGCGCTGCTCGAAGCCGCGATGGCGCGCCACCTGCCCGACATTCCCTCGCTTGGCGCGATGCCGCAGGATGCGGGCCTGGCGTTAGCGGAGCGCCATCTCGGCCTGGTTCCGGCCGGCGAGCGCGACGGCACCGAAAGCATCGTCGCGCGCGCGGCGGCGGCCGTTGCGGAACACCTCGATGTCGACCGGCTGGTCGCGCTCGCCCGACCTGCCTCGCTCGCCGGCGCTAAAGCCGCCGCGCCATTGCCGCCGCTCGGGGCGCGCATCGCCGTCGCGCACGACGATGCCTTCGTCTTCGCCTACCCGGCGGTCCTGCAGGGCTGGCGAGAGACGGGAGCCGAACTGTCGTTTTTCTCGCCGCTCGCCGATCAGGTGCCCAACCCGGCGGCGGACGCCATCTACCTGCCCGGCGGCTATCCCGAATTGCACGCCGGAAGGCTGGCGTCGGCCGAGCGCTGCTTCGGTAGGTTGCGGCGAGCGGCCGCTGCGGGCGCGGCGATCTATGGCGAATGCGGCGGCTACATGGCGCTCGGCGAAGGATTGACCGATGCCGCGGGGCGACGGCACCGCATGGCCGGGCTGCTGCCCCTGGAGACGAGCTTCGCCGAGCGGCGACTGCATCTCGGCTACCGCCAAGCCACACTGCTCGCTTCGGGGCCGCTCGGCCCGGCCGGCGCGCAATTTCGCGGCCACGAATTTCACTACGCGACAACGCTCGATGCCACAGGAGACGCGCTCTTTACGCTGCGCGATGCCTCGGGCCATGATCGGGGCCTGGGCGGGCTGCGGCACGGCTCGGTAACGGGGTCGTTCATCCACCTGATCGACCGCGCCGATTGACGGAGACCAATCATGCCGATCACCGATATCAGCGTCACCGATAATGCGACCTTCGCCGATGGCCACGAATTCGGCGCGGCCGGAGCGTATGTGCGGATCAA
>DATLTH010000625.1:0-3389 GCA_035533695.1 Allostellaceae bacterium
CAAGCGCCCGATGCAGCCGGATCGAGGCGACGGTCTCACTGCCGCCGATCACCGCGACCATCTGCCGGTAGCCGAGTTCGGTCGAGCGTCTGACGACATCGTCGAGCAGGCGACGCCCGACCCCGCGCCCCACCTCACCCGCATCGATATAGATCGAATCCTCGAGGGTGAAGCGATAGCCGACGCGCGGCCGGAACGGGCCGGCGTAGCAATAGCCGATAACCCGTCCCTCGCGCTCGGCGACGAGATAGGGCAGGCCCTGCGCCGCGATTTCGGCGCGGCGGCGGGCGATCTCCTCGACGGGCGGCGGCGCCTCCTCGAACGAGGCGACGCCGTTCAGCACGTGGTAACCATAAATCGCCGCGATCGCCGCGACATCCTCGTCGCGCGACGACCGGATCGTCGGCGCCCCCCCGCTGGTCACGGCTCGGCGCGGGTCAGATCACCCGCACCGGCTTGCCGTCGAGAAACGCCATCACGTTCTCGACGATCTGCGGGTAGGAGCTGCGGTAATTCTCGTCGGTGACGTAACCGATATGCGGCGTCAGGATCACGTTCGGCGCCGTGCGCAGCGGATGGTCGATCGGCAGCGGCTCCCGGTCGTAGACGTCGAACCCGGCATAGGCAAGCCGGCCGGCCTTCAGCGCGTCGATGACCGCGTCGGTATCGACGATCGGCCCGCGCGAGGTGTTGACGAGGATCGCGCTCGGTTTCATCAGACCGATCTCGCGCCGGCCGACAAGGCCGCGGCTGCGCGGGCTCAAGACCAGATGCACCGAAAGGATGTCGGAGCGCTGGAACAGTTCGTCCTTCTCGACGCGCTCGACGCCTTGTTCGGCCGCCTTCTCGGCGGTCAGGTTCTGGCTCCAGGCGATTGCCTTCATGCCGAAGGCGAGCCCGACTCGGCCGACCGCGCTGCCTAGCCGGCCGAGGCCCAACAGCCCGAGCGTCTTGCCGGCGACGCGGTGGCCGATGCGCGTCTGCCAGCCGCCCTGGCGCATCAACGCGTGGTCTTCGGCGATCCGGCGCGCCGCCCCAAGAATGAGGCCCCAGGCGAGTTCGGCGGTGTCTTCGTTGCCACCACCCCCCGGAGCGCCAATGGGGCCGCCGGTGCCGCACACCGTGACGCCGCGCTCCTTCAACGCCGCCATGTCGAACGAGGCGTTGCGCATGCCGGTGGTGATTAAGAGCTTCAGTTTCGGCAGCCGGTCGACAAGGCCTTTCGGAAACGGCGTGCGCTCGCGCATCGCGGCGACGATTTCGCTGTCGGCCAGCGCACGCACCGCGGAGTCCTCGTCGGCAAACGCGTGGCGCTCGACGGCGATCTCGACGCCGCGCGTACGCACCGGCGCCCAGTCCGCCATGTCGAGCGCGACGCCCTGGTAGTCGTCCAAAATGCTGAGCCGCATCAAAGATCTCCTGAAAGAGCCCCAAAGATGTCATTGCGAGCTCAGCGAAGCAATCTCCCGCCATGGCGGGACGGGATTGCTTTGTCGCTACGCTCCTCGCAATGACGGCAGCTGCTAGGCCAGCAGCGGCCGGTAGTCGTCGAGCAGGCGCAGGATGTCGTCGCGGCCCTGATCGGGGATTTCGAGGACCGCCCGGTCGATGCCGGCCTCGCGGTATTGCTGCAACGCCGCCTTGTCGGCCGGCGCGCGGAACACCGAGATCGACAATGTCTTCGGATCGCGGCCCGCGGCTTCAGCCATGCGATGCAGCCGCCCGACCGCCTCGCGGACATCCCACCCGCGAGCCGGGCGCGGAAACCAGCCATCGCAGTATTCGACGACGCGGCGCAATGTGTAATCGGTCTCGCCGCCGAGGATGATCGGCGGGTGCGGGCGCTGCGCCGGCTTCGGGTACGACCACGCCTTGTCGAAATCGACCATCGCACCGTGATACTCGGCCTCCTCCCCGGTCCACAGCGCCTTCATCGCGAGGATCCGCTCGCGCATCAGCTTGAAGCGGGTTTCGTAGCGGGCGCCGTGGTTTGCCATTTCCTCGACGTTCCAGCCGCCGCCGATGCCGAACACGAAGCGCCCACCGGACAGCTGGTCGAGGCTGGCGACGGCCTTCGCCGTGACGATCGGGTCGCGCTCGGGAATGAGGCAGATGCCGGTGCCAAGCCGCAGCCGCGTGGTCGCCGCCGCGGCAAAGGACAGCGCGACGAACGGGTCATGGGTGTGGGCATAGCGCCTGGGCAACTCGCCGCCGCCGGGAAACGGGCTCTTGCGGCTGACCGGGATGTGCGTGTGCTCGGGTACGAACAGCGATTCGAAACCGCGCGCTTCGAGCGCCGCCGCCAGTTCGGCGATGTTGATGCCGTAATCGACCGGAAAATAGAAGACACCGATATCCATTCGTTCCTCCGTGAGCCCCTTGCCTTGCCCGATCACGTCAGGCGGTCTGCGCCTGCGCGGCGGCCGGGCGATTGACGGCGGCCGCCAGTTCGTCGAGCCGCGCGCCCGGCGCGGGCAAGCCAATCGCGCCGCGCGGGGGGCCTTCCTGCGGCGGTCCGACGGTCTGCAACGTCAAGGCGCCGGAGGCGAAGCGGATCCCCTTCTCGACGAACCCCTGATACATCCGCTTCAGGTATTCGCGCTGCACCCAGCTCGGCTTGACCGGCCGGGCGGTGAACTTGAACCGGAAGACGACCGCGGTATCCGCGACTTCGGCGATCCCCTGCATCTTCAACGGCACCAGAACTTCGGCGGCGATTTCGGGCTCCTCTTGCATGTCGAGACCGATGCGCTTTGCCGTCTTGCGCACCAGTTCGACATCGGTCCCCGGCTCGAGCCGCAGATTGAATTTGATCGTCGCGAAATCGCGGCTTTGATTGGTAACCGCGCCGAGCTGGCCGTAGGGGATCGTGTGCAGCGGTCCGTTATGGTGGCGCAGCTTGACCGAGCGCATCCCGAGCGCCTCGACGGTACCCTTGAGCCGCCCGGTATCGATGTATTCGCCGACCCGGAACGCGTCGTCCCACATGTAAAAGAGGCCCGAGATGATGTCGCGCACCAGCGACTGCGAGCCGAACGAGATCGCCAGGCCAAAGACGCCGGCGCCGGCGATCAAGGGCGCGGTGTCGACCCCGAGGCGCGACAGCACGATCAGCGCCGCCAGCACGGCGATCACCACCCCGAACGCCGCACGCAGCATCGGCAGGATGTTCTGGAGCCGCGAGCCGGGCGTCAATTCATCCTCCGCATCGGCGCCCGGCAGCCGCGGGCCCCGCCCGACATCCTGCAAATGCTGCTCGATCGCCAGCCGACCCAGCTCCCAGACGAGGTAGGCAACAAACAGCGTTACCAATGCCGACCATGCCGACTGCCTCGCCCGATCCGCCTGCGCGACGGGCAGCTCGATCGCATCGATCCACACCCACACCA
>DATLTH010000626.1:0-5274 GCA_035533695.1 Allostellaceae bacterium
CGTTCGGCGAAGATTACGTGCGCTTCTCTTATGCCAACAGCCTCGAAGCGATCGCGGAAGCGATCGAGCGCATCCGCCGTTTTCTCGGCAACCAGCCGCCGCGCGGCGCGGCCGAGCGGCATAAATAGGCAGGCCGGCTGATCTCTGCCCAAAAAACCGGCAGAAACGCACGCTCGTTGTCTTCGTCATCGCTGCCCGGTCATGGCATGGGTTATGCTCTGCCCTCGTGCCAAGAGCGCGCCGTGCGCAGAAAGAGTGATGTTCGATGAAGAAGGTCGAGGCAATCATCAAGCCGTTCAAGCTCGACGAGGTGAAGGAGGCGCTTCACGAGGTCGGGATCAAGGGCATCACCGTCACCGAGGCCAAAGGCTTCGGCCGGCAGAAGGGCCACACCGAGCTCTATCGCGGGGCGGAATACGTGGTCGATTTCCTGCCGAAGGTGAAGATCGAGGTGGTGATGGAGGATTCGATGGTCGAACGCGCCGTCGAGGCGATCCAGCACGCCGCCCATACCGGGCGCATCGGCGACGGCAAGATTTTTGTGTCGACGATCGACGAGGCGATCCGCATTCGCACCGGCGAACGCGGAGCCGACGCGATTTGAAGCAGGCAGTCTCAACCAACGAACGGAATGATCCGATGAGCGATACGAAAAAAGTCCTCGAGATGATCAAGGAACACGACGCCAAATACGTCGATTTCCGGTTCACCGACCCGCGCGGCAAATGGCAGCATCTGGCCCATCATGTCCGCACGATCAGCGAAGATTTCCTCAACGACGGGGTCATGTTCGACGGTTCCTCGATCGCCGGGTGGAAGGCGATCAACGAGAGCGACATGCTGCTCGCCCCCGACTGTTCGACGGCGGTGCTCGATCCGTTCGCGGCGCAGACCTCGATCATCGTCTTCTGCGACGTGCACGAGCCATTGACCGGCCAGGCCTACGGCCGCGACCCGCGGTCGATCGCCAAGAAGGCCGAGCAACACCTCGTTTCGAGCGGCGTCGGCGACAAGGCCTATTTCGGCCCGGAGGCGGAGTTCTTCATCTTCGACGACGTGCGCTACGAATCGACGATGCAGTCGGCCAGCTACGCGATCGATTCCGAGGAAGGCCCCTGGGCCAGCGCCAAGCAGTTTCCCGAGGGCAATACCGGCCACCGCCCGCCGATCAAGGGCGGCTACTTCCCGGTGCCGCCGGTCGACGGCCAGAGCGATCTGCGGGCCGAGATGCTGTCGGTGATGTTCGACATGGGGCTCAAGGTCGAAAAGCACCATCACGAGGTGGCGCCCAGCCAGGCCGAACTCGGCAACGAGTTCGACACGCTGGTCAAGATGGCCGACGCCATGCAGATCTACAAATACGTCGTGCATAACGTCGCCAACCAATACGGCAAGACGGCGACCTTCATGCCAAAGCCGATCAAGGGCGATAACGGCTCCGGCATGCACACGCATCAGTCGGTATGGAAGAACGAGCGGCCCTTGTTTGCCGGCAATTTGTACGCCGACCTCAGCGAAACGGCGCTCTATTACATCGGCGGCATCATCAAGCACGCCAAGGCGATCAACGCCTTCACCAACCCGACGACCAACAGCTACAAGCGGCTCATTCCCGGCTTCGAGGCGCCGGTGCTGATGGCCTATTCGGCGCGCAACCGGTCGGCGGCGTGCCGCATCCCGATCGTCTCCAGCCCGAAAGCCAAGCGGGTCGAAGTGCGGTTTCCAGATCCGGCGTGCAATCCCTATCTCGGCTTTGCCGCGATGCTGATGGCCGGGATCGACGGCATCCAGAACAAGATCCATCCGGGCGACCCGATGGACAAGAACCTCTATGATCTGCCGCCCGAAGAATTGAAGGACGTGCCGACCGTCTGCGGTTCGCTGCGCGAAGCGCTCGGCGAATTGCAGGCCGATCACGCGTTCCTCATCAGGGGCGATGTGTTTTCGGTGGACTTCATCGAAGCGTATACGGAACTGCGCTGGGAGGAAGTGTACGCAATGGAGCACACCCCGCATCCGATCGAGTTCCAGATGTACTATTCGGTGTAGGCGGCAAAGAAACGCCGCGTCGCTCAGCGGAGCCGGGTCGCCCCCGGCTCCGTCGTGTCTGCAGCGGGAGGATGGCCGCTCAGCGCAACGCCAGCGAGGCGATGAGCGCGAGCGCGAGCAGCGCGGCGACGCCCTGCCAGACGCGCACCGGCGCTCGCTCGTATAAGGTCGGCGGCCGGCGGATGTCGCTCGTGGTGCGCGCCGGTCCCGCCTCCATCGCCAGCGCGAACTCGATCATGTCGTCGTAGCGCCTGGCGGGATCGGCGGCGAACGCGCGCGCCAGCGCCGCCTCCAGCCAGGCCGGCAGATCGGGGCGCAGCGCGGTCAGCTCCTTCGCCCGGCTGCGCCGCGGCGGGCTGGTGGCGTCGCTGTTGCCGTAGGGGTATTCGCCGGTGAAGGCGCGGTACATCGTGACGCCGAGCGCATAGATGTCGGTGGCCTCGTTGCCGGGTTCGCCGGCCGGCATCTCGGGCGCCATATAGGCCGCCGTGCCGGGAATATTCTCGGGCGGGAATTCCTCCAGCCCGGGGACGCGGACGACGCCGAGATCGATCAGCTTCAGCGCGCCGCCGCCTTCGAGGATGACGTTGTCCGGCTTGATGTCGCGGTGGATGATGTCGGCGCGATGCAGCGCCGCCACCGCTCGCGCGAGTCGGACGGCGATGTTGCGCCCCTCTTCCAATCCCACCGCCGGCGAACGCGAGAGACGCGTTTCCAGGAGCTCGCCCTGGTAGAGCGGCATGACCGTGTAAAGGCAGGTCTGGCGCCCCGGCGCCAGTTCGATGACGCGGCCGACGCCGGGATTGTGGACGCGGGCGCCGACCCACGCCTCGCGCACGAACGCGGCGCGGTAGGCCTCGACGCTGGCGATCTCGGGCTTGGGGAACTTGAGCGCGACATTGCCGCCCTCGAGTTCGTCCTCGGCGGCGAACAGCCGGCTGTAGCGGCCGTCGGAGATCAGCGTCTTGAGGACAAAGCCGTCGATCGTCTCGCCGCCCTGCGGCACCGGCTTCACCGGCAATTGCCCGATCGCGGTCCCCAGATCGGCCGAGCCGGCGGTCGGGAGCGCGACCACGTCGAGCACCAGCGCAGTGCAATTGTCGCTGCTGCCGGAGTCCAGCGCGGCGGCCACCAGCGCGTTGGCGGTGTCGCCCGGAGCGGAGCGGTCGCGCAGAATGTCGGCGATGCTCTGCTCGCTGAGAACGCCGTGCACGCCGTCGCTGCACAACAGGAACCGGTCGTGCAGGGCCACCGGTTGTGCGGCGTAATCCATGCGCACGTCCGCCTCGACGCCGAGCGCGCGGGTCAATGTGTGCGAGGGGCCGGCGGCATCCTGCCGCACATGGTCGACGGTCAGACGGCTGATGCGGTCGCGACTGAGCCGGTAGGCGCGCGTATCGCCGATGTGCAGCAGATGGGCGATGCGCCCGCGCAGCACCAGCGCGGTGAACGTGCAGCCCATGCCGGCAAGCTCGGGGTCGCGGCGGCCAAGGGAATTGATCCAGCCGTTGAGCGCACTGACGATCGTGCCGCCGGCGCGTTGCACCTCCATCGTCTCGGGCAGATCGCAAAACCCATCGAGGAAACCGCGCACCGCCGTCTCCGCCGCGATGCGGCCGCCCTTGGCGCCGCCGATCCCGTCGGCGATCGCCGCGACCACCTCCTGGCGCGGCTCGGGAAGCTCCGCGCCGATGAGCGCGCCGGCGAAATCCTCGTTGTCCTTGCGCGGCCCGGTCTGCGAGGCGAACCCGACGCTTGCCTGGACGCCGGCCGCAACCGTCCTCATGGTGCCGTCACCGCGATTTCTCCAGACTGCAGTGAGCATGTCGAAAAAACCCCCCGGTGCTCGACGCGACGCTTCCTGTAAGGGCGCCGGATTTGCGGTCGAGCGCGTAGTGGCCGCCGTCCTTGGGATCGAACCAGTAAATCTCGGCCGGGGTGATCTCGGCCGGATTGGCATCGACGGTGGCCTTGCCGTAATCGATCATGATCTGCCAGGACGTGCCGCTCGCCGAATTGGTGCAGGTGATCGCGACCGCGCTCTGCTGCGCGTCGGCGTTGGCCGCCGGCGCGGCCAAACCCGCGGCCAAACCCGCTGCCAAGCCGGCTATCCCGGCCGCCAGGACCCGGTTGCGGAACATGAATTGCGTCCACCTCGCCATGCGCCGATCCATACCCAAATCCCGGCTCCCTGCAAAGCCGGCCCCGCATCCGGTCCGCCTCAAGCCGGCATAAAGATTTGCCTAATTTGTGTGCAGTTCGCATAGCTTTCAGGAACGATCCCCCAAAAAACCGGGTTGCGCGAACCATTCCGTTGGCCGACGCGTGCTGGCACGGCTCTTGCCTCTACAACCAAGTCCGCTTGTTCGGCCCCTCGTTCTGTCTACCGGGGGTTGTGAGCTTGTTTGTAGAGAAAAAGAGGGGACCAGATCAATGATTGTACCTTCACCCAAATGGCTCGATACCGGCGACAATGCGTGGCAGTTGGCAGCTGCCACGTTTGTCGCCCTGCAAAGCATTCCCGGTCTGGCGGTCCTGTACGGCGGCGTTGTCAAGAAGAAATGGGCGATAAATTCGGCGTTCATGTGCTTCTACGCCTTCGCATCGGTCTTGATCGTCTGGGTCCTGTTCGACTATAATATGGCGTTCGGACCACAATTGTTTCCATTCCTTGGGACCCCGGGATTGGCGACATCGGCGACGTTCAGCCTCGGGCAGGCCACCATACCGGCGGCGGCCTCCGGCATGCCGCCGATCGCCTTTCCGATGGCCACCCTGGTGTACTTCCAGTTCGTGTTCGCCGCGATTACCGTCATCATCCTCGGGGGATCGGTGCTCGGCCGGATGAACTTCACGGCCTGGGCGATCTTCTGCCCGGTGTGGATGACCCTCGTCTATACGGTGGGCGCGTTCAGCCTGTGGGGTGGCGGATGGCTCGCGACGATGGGCGTTGCCGACTTCTCCGGCGGCTACGTCATCCATCTCGCCGCTGCGACCTCCGGCTTTGTCGCCGCATGGCTGGTCGGACCCCGCCTGCAGGCGGATCGCGATAATTTCCCGCCCAACAGCCTCTTGGTCACCTTGATCGGCGCCGGCATCCTGTGGCTGGGCTGGAACGGGTTCAACGGCGGTGACCCGTACTTCGCGAGCGCCGACGCCGCGACCGCCGTGGTCAACACCAACCTGGCCACGGTTTCGGCCCTGATGGTGTGGGTGTTGCTGGAC
>DATLTH010000627.1:0-2489 GCA_035533695.1 Allostellaceae bacterium
GGTGTCGGAACTCTTCTCCAAAAGCGCCTGTAGGCTCATCATCTCGTCGGTCATCCCCGGATCAAGTCCGGGGACCGGGTCCTCGGTTCGCGTTGAGGGGTGCAACCAAAACCCTACTGAAGACCTGCGATGACCACCGCCCTCGTTGTGCGAGAGGACCTTGCACCGAGTTTCGTGAGGCGCGTCACGATGGCAGCTTGCCGATAGTCTGCCCGTCCCTCAAGAGGCATACCTAGGCCACCTTGGGTCCATCTTGCGCCCCAAATGCCGCTTCGATTGCGCGCACGAGGGCGCCTTTTGTCGGCACATCGCCGTCGATGGTCGCGAGTGCGGCAGAAACCATTTCAGAGAAACGGCCCGCATACTGCCCGCTTCGCTTCGTGATTTTTCCCTTGCCGCCGGCGGCGAGGAAAATCGCGTGCAACTCCCGAATGAAGACCCGGCGGTACGGGTTGCCCTTCGGCCCGTCCCTGCCGACAATCTCGGCCGCCGCCTGTTTCGCCACCGCTTCAACAAAGGCCACGGACTTTCCGACCTCGGGAAGACATCGGCCGCCAGGCAGACGATCGGCCATCCGCGCAAGCCGCTCCCACGCGATCGCATCGGCCGGCGAAGCGTCGCCGCGAGCCAGCCGCGCGAGTGATTTCCGCAAGGACTTCGCCAGCCTCGCTACCTCCGACAGCTTTTCGCGGACTTGCGCCGGGCTCGCAGAAAGCGCCCAGATCGCCGAATCCTCTTGGTAGCCAATCATCGCCTTCGCCAGCGCCGCGCGGTGTTCGGATGACGGCGAGACGATGCCGGCGGCGGCGAAAACGCGGTCGATTTCTTCGGCGCTGACTTCGCGATCCGGCAGCCAGCCGCCGGGCGGCGTCAGCTTTGCGCGCGCTATCATCGCGCCCGCAGCCTCACGACGCGGCCCGGCTGCGGCGCCGGCGCGACGATGCCGGCCAGATGTGCCGCCCAGCGTTCCAGCGCGTCGCGCTTTTCATCGGCGTAGGCGTGCCTATCGTAGACGCCGCGCACGCCGCCGATCACATGGCCGATGACGCGCTCGGCGATATCGGGCTCGACCCGGAGCCCGGCGAGCCCGGTGCGCAGCGTCCGGCGCAGATCGTGGATGCGCCAACCCGTCACACCGGACAGCGCGTCGAGCCGCGCCTTGCCCTTGCTGAAGCCACTGAAGCGTGTTCCCGCTCTTGTCGAGAACACGAACCGCGGGCAAACCCGCGGCGCCGAGCGGATCAGATCGAGCGCTGCGGCGGGCAGCGGGACCGCATGCTCGATCCCGGTCTTGTAGCGGCTGGCTGGGATCGTCCAGAGGCCGGCATCAAGATCGAGCTCGGCCCATTCCATGCCGGCGACTTCCTCGCGCCGCTGCCCCGTCAGCAGCGCCACGCGGATCAAGCTGCCGAAGGGCTGGCCGATGCTATCGCAGGCCCGCCACACCGCGGCGATCTCATCGTCGCTCAGCACGCGGTCGCGGCGGGTCCGCCGCAGGATGCCGGCACGCTTGCGGCCGCGGCTCGCCGTCGCCAGGAAATTGACCTCTATATCGCCCCGGTCTACCGCCCAATTTACGACCCGGATGGCGAGCTCGCGCAGCTTATGCGCCGCTTGCACCTTGCCGGCCGCGATCAAGGGATCGAGCACGGCCGTCAGGTCGCGACGCCGCAGGGCGTCGAGCGGCCGGTCGCCCCAAGCCGGCAGCAGCGCCCGGCGGATGATCGCCTCGACCTCGCCGCCGCGGCGCAGCGACGCGCATTCCTGCCGGAAATAGTGGATGGCAGTCTCGCCGAAGGTGCCCGGGCGGTAGCCGGTTTCGTCCTCGACCTTGTGGGCATGGTCGCGCTCGGCCTTGCGGGCGATCAGATCGCGCCGCTTCTCAACGTTCACATCGACGCCCTTTTTGACCGCGACGGCGGCCTCTCGCGCCGCCTCGCGCGCCTGTGCCAGGGTCAGGGTGTCGACGCGGCCGAGTGTCACCCGGGTCGGCTTCGTCTCGCCGGGCAACCGCTTCATCAGGACATACGCCGGCGCGCCGGTCGGCCGGACCCGCACACCGAAGCCGGGAAGCGACAGGTCGCCTTGCACATACTCGCCGGCAGGGTCCGGCCGCAGCGAGCGGACCTTCGCATCCGTCAGCACAACCGGCGATCGTTTAGATTTGCTCATGTGACCCGCTCTCTGTCTGGCCGCCGGGTAACGCTCCGGGTAACGGTAGCGGCCGACTGCCCGTGCTTTATATGCCGAACATGCTATGCGAGAGGGTCGGGTAACGCAAGTGTTTCTGCGGGTTTCTCTCGGTTGCTGTCTATACCTGCCGCAAATGCCGCGCGTAGGAACATCGTCTACACCGAGAGGGCCGGGGGTTCGAATCCCTCATCGCCCACCAGCTCCGGGCGGGATCGCGCTCGCCTGATCGTCTCGCGTCAAGTCCGGTCGGGGACGCCGTCCTCGCCGAGATCCCAGTAGACCCCTGCCATCACACG
>DATLTH010000628.1:0-3053 GCA_035533695.1 Allostellaceae bacterium
GCGGGGATCGCCGAGGTGCGGGCGGCGACCGACCGGGTCGGCGCCTTTCTCGGCGAAGGCTCGGTGCCGTTGAAGGTCGAGCGCGACCTGGCGTTGCCGGGGCCGCATGGGCAGGTGCCGTGCCGGCTGTATCTGCCGGACGACATCGCCCCTGGGGTCGCGCGCCCGCCGTTGCTGGTCTACGCGCATGGCGGCGGCTTCAACCAGGGCAGCCTGCCGTCATGGGATCGTTTCCTGCGCGATCTGGTGCGCCAGAGCGGCGCGGCGGCTTTGGCGGTCGACTACAAACTGTCGCCCGAGGTCAAATTCCCGGTCGCCTTCGACGAGATCGTGGCGGTGACGCGGCTGATGGCGCGCGAAGGGGAGGGGCTCGGCATCGACCCGGCGCGCCTGGCGCTCGGCGGCGACTCGGCCGGCGCCAATCTGGCACTCGCGGCGGCCTTGGCGCTGCGCGACGCCGGCGAGCGGGCGCTCAAGTTCCAGCTGCTGATCTACGGCTGCTTCACGACCGATTGCGACAGCCCGTCCTGGCAGCGTTTCGGCCAAGGCGCGGGGCTCACCCAGGCCGGGATGAAGTGGAACTGGCAGACCTATCTGGGAGGGCCGGAGCAGTACAGCGACTGGCGCGCCGCGCCGGCGCTCGGCAACCTCAAGGGCGTCGCGCCCGCGCACCTGATCGTCGGCAGCCTCGACCCGCTTTTGGACGACAGCAACAACCTCGCGGCAAAGCTGAAAGCGGCGGGGGTGCCCCACCAACTGACCGTCTATCCGGGCATCAATCACGGCTTCATCCGCTACGGCAGACTGATCGGCACCGCGCGCCGCGCCATCGCCGAGTGCGCGGCGGCGTTGCAGGCCGGGCTGGCGTGAGGCGGCGATAGCTTCGGCGCCGGACTGCCGGAGGCTACGCCAGGCGCTCCCACAGGCCGGTTTCTTCGTCGAGCCGGTCCTGTTCGAGGCCGCGAAAGTCGCCCCGCGAGACAATGCCGATGATCCTGCCGCCGTGCACGATCGGCAGGTGACGGCAGCGCGCATCCTGCATCATCCGCAATGCTTCGATCGCGCTGTGATGCGGCGCCATCGTCTCGGGATCGCGGGTCATCACCGTTCGCATCGCCTCGTTCCTCATATTGGTTCGGGCCTCCACTGGTTCGGGGCGAATTTATTTCCCGGCGGCGGCCGGGCGGTTGATCTGGATCAATTGCGGCACGCAATGCGCGGCCGAGAGTGGGCTACAGGGAGGCGGGCATCGGCCGGAGGGTGCCCGGCGCCGGTTTGGCGCATTGAGCTGCGGAGAATTTGGGCATGTTCGACGATCGCGCCGATGCGGGGCGGCGCCTTGCCGCCGAGCTTCACCATCTGCAGAACCAGCGGCCGGTCGTGCTGGCGTTGCCGCGCGGCGGCGTGCCGGTCGGCTTCGAGATCGCCCGCGCGCTCGGCGCGCCGCTCGACCTGGTGCTGGTGCGCAAGATCGGCGTGCCATGGCAGCCGGAACTCGCGCTCGGCGCCGTCACTGACGGGAAACAGCGGCAAACCTTCATCGACCGGGAATTGGCCGCGGCCTTGGCGGTCCCCGAGGAGTATGTCGAACGGGAGACCGCGCGCCAGCTTGCGGAGTTGGAGCGACGGCGCCGCGTCTATTGCGCCGACCGGCCGCCGGTCGATATCGCCGGATGCACCGCGATCGTCGTCGATGACGGGATCGCGACCGGCGCCACAATGCGGGTCGCGTTGGCAGCCGCGCGGCGGCGCAACCCCGCGCGGCTCGTCCTCGCCGCGCCGGTCGCCGCGCCGGACACGATCGCCAAGTTACGCCCGCTGGCCGACGAAATCGTGTGCGTCGCCACGCCCGAGGGGCTGGGCGCGATCGGCTTCTACTACGCCGATTTCCACCAGGTCAGCGACAGCGAGGTCACCGACCTTCTCGCCCGCGCCGCCGCTATTTCTTTGAAACCGGCACCGGAATCCCCGGGATCTTGACCTTGACCGCGCCGAGGTGGTTGCGGCTGGTGACGTAGAGGGTTTTCCAGTCGTCGCCGCCAAAGCCGATATTGGTGGTGGCCGGCGCGCCGTGCACGATGCGGCCGAGCTTTTTGCCTTCCTTGTCGATGACCCAGATGCCGCCCGCCCCGCCGCAATAGACGTTGCCCTCGACATCGACCTTCATGCCGTCCGGCACGCCGGGCTCGGGCCCGCGCAGATCGGCGAAAACCCGGTCGGTGTGCTTTGCCAGCATGCCGCTCGGCAGCAGATCGAACGCCCTGATATGGCCGCGGCGCGTGTCGTTGATGTAGAGGACGCTCTCGTCGGGCGAGAAGGCGAGCCCGTTGGGCAGCACGAAATCGTCGGCGATGAGGCTCAGCGTGCCGAGGTCGGGGGTGACCCGGTAGACCCCGGCGAAGGTCAGGTCCCACTCTTCGGGCGCGGCGGGGCTGGTCCACGGATCGGTGAAGTAGATGCACCCGTCCGAGCGCACGACGACGTCGTTGGGCCGGTTGAGCCGGCGCCCCTGAAAGCTGTTGGCGATCACGGTCAGGCTGCCGTCGTGCTCGAGGCGGGTCACGCGGCGGCTGTCGTGCTCGCAGGCGATGAGGCGTCCCTGCAGGTCGCGGGTCAGGCCGTTGGCGCGGTCGGTCGGTTCGAGGAACAGCGACACGCCTTTGCCCGGCTCGTATTTCATCCGGCGGTTGTTGTGGATGTCGCTGAACAACAGATAGCCGCCTTCCTTCCACCACAGCGGTCCCTCGGCCGGACCCTGCGCGCCGCCGAACCCGTCGGCGAGGTGTTGGATCGGCTCCGAGGGGGAGATGATCCTTTCAAATTCCGGGGCTAATTGCTCGATCCGCGGCGTCAGGTTGTCGGACATGGCGAACCCTCCCATCGACTATGCTGGCCGCAGACCCTAAGATCGGCGCAGACACCGGGCAAGGGGAACGACAATGGAATTCGGCGCCTCGATCTTTTTCACCGATTACTCGATCACCCCGGCGGAGCTCGGCGTCGCGCTCGAAGAGCGCGGCTTCGATTCGGTGTGGGCGGCCGAGCATTCGCAC
>DATLTH010000629.1:0-4128 GCA_035533695.1 Allostellaceae bacterium
CGACATCAGGTTCTAGGAGAAGCTCCGATGGTCGCAATCAAATCCGTCGCGCATTTCAGCATTCCGGTCAGCGACATCGAGAAGAGCCGGCAGTTCTACACCGAGATCGTCGGCTGCCGGCATCTGGCGACGGTGGGGCAGGGCACGATGTCGTTTCTCGACGCCGCCGGGACCTGCCTGATCCTGGTGAAGCGCGAGCCGCCGATCAACCCGCGGCCCGAGGGCCACGGCGGGGTGCATCATTCGTTCGCGGTCGAAGACTACAAGGCGGCGCTCGACCATCTGCGCCAGAACGATGTCGAAATCACCTTCGAGGAAGACCGCCAGGGCGGCGTCGTCAACGGCCCGCGCGCCTATTTCCACGATCCCGACGGCACCGTGCTGGAATTCATCGACCTGACCGGCTATGCCGGCGCCGATCGCTGAGGGAGGATGAACAATGGCGGCAAAACCCTACATCATCGCGCTCGAAGAGCATTACCAGGACGCCGAACTGAAGGCGCTCGGTGGCCCCGGCGCGGGCGGCGACATCGTCGAGCGGCTCGACGATTTGGGTGCGCTGCGGCTCAAGGAGATGGACGAGGCCGGCATCGACCTGCAGGTTCTGTCGCACTCGATCCCCGGTCTGCAGGGGGTCGATGCCGAGACCGGCGTGCCGATGGCGCGCCGCGTCAACGACCGGCTCTACGAGGCGGTGCAGCGCCATCCCGGCCGCTTCGCCGGGTTCGCCGCCGTGCCGACCGCCGATCCGAAGGCCGCCGCCGACGAGTTGGAGCGGGCGGTGACGAAGCTCGGCTTCAAGGGGGCGATGATCAACGGGCTGACCGCCGGCGTCTTTCACGACGACAAGCGGTTCTGGCCGATCTACGAGCGGGCCGCCGCGCTCGACGTGCCGATCTACATTCACCCCGCCCTGCCGCAAAAGGCGGTGATCGACGCTTATTACAAGGATTACGCGCAGAGCCATCCCGGCATCTTGCGCGCCGCCTGGGGCTTTACGGTCGAGACCGCGACGCAGGGCATCCGCTTTGTGTTGTCGGGCGTGTTCGACGCCCATCCCGGCCTCAAAATCATCCTCGGGCATATGGGTGAGGGGCTGCCGTTCCTGTTGTGGCGGATCAGCTACGGGCTGCGCGCCAGCATGAAGGAAAAGACCTTCCGCGACATCTTCTGCGAGCATTTCTGGATCACGACGAGCGGCTTCTTCTCCGACCCGGCCTTGCTGTGCTGCACGATGGAAATGGGGATCGACCGCATCCTGTTCTCGGTCGACTACCCGTTCGCCGAAAACCCGCCCGGCTTCGAATGGACGAAGACGCTGCCGCTCAGCGCCGAGGACACCGAGAAATTGCTGAACGGCAACGCCCGCCGGCTGCTGAAACTCTGAACGAAGCGAGCGGCCGCTTACATGCCGCCGCTGCCGCCGAGCGAACCGGTGCTGCGCGAGACGCAGTAGTTGACCAGGCACTCCGGTGTGTCGGACGTGGCGACGCTGCGCGTTTCGAGCACATCATCGTCCGCGCAAAAGCTGCGGTTGGCGACGACAAAGTCGCCGAACGTCGCCTGGCTGATAAAGACAAACCCATGCGCCGCGACGAAGGATTGCAGGCCGGTGCAGGTGAAGGCGCGGGAGTCGATGCCGGCGGCTGAAGCCGGGAGGCTCAAGATTGTGGCAGCCAGGATGGCCATGCCCGTCAGCGAACGTCGGATATTGGCACCCATCTCAAACCACCCGGTATCTGCTCAAAGGGCGGGGTATCGGATCTCGATCACCTCGATCTCTTCGATCCCCGTCGGGGTACGTAATACAACGACATCGCCCTCATGCGCCTTCAACAGTGCGCGAGCGACCGGCGAAATCCAGCTGACCTGGCCGCGCTCGAGGTCGGCTTCGTCGATGCCGACGATCGTCACGGTCCTCTCGATGCCGCGCGGATCGGCGTAGGTCACGGTTGCGCCGAAGAATACCTGGTCGCGCCGCGCCTGGCGCGCGGGATCGACCACCGCGGCGCTCTCCAGCCGTTTGGTGAGGAAACGAATGCGCCGATCGATCTCGCGCAGCCGCTGCTTGCCGTAGAGGTAGTCGCCGTTTTCCGAGCGGTCGCCGTTGCCGGCGGCCCAGGCGACGACATCAACCACTTTCGGGCGCTCGTCGCGCCGCAGGCGACGCAATTCCTCCTGCATCGCGCGGTGGCCGTCGGGCGTCATGTAATTCTTGACCCCGGCCGGGATCGCCGGCACCTCGTCGGGCGGCGCCGGGTCGTCGTCGGTTTCCTTGACGAATGCCTTCGACATCACACCACCTTCTCGTCGTGCAAGGCGGCGATCTCGGCATCGTTGTAGCCGAGGCTGCGCAGGATTTCGTCGGTGTGCTCGCCGAGGCGCGGCGCCGGCCGGCGGTAGGTGCCGGGAGTTTCCGACAATTCGATCGGCGTCGGCGCCAACGGCACGGTGCGGTCGAGGCCGGGGTAATCGCGCTCCTCGAGCAGGTGCGCGGCGCGGATATGCTCGTCGTCGAGCGCCTGTTGCGGCGAATAGACCTGGCCGGCGACGATGCTGGCCGTTTCGAGTTCGGCCAGCGCCTCGGCGCAATTCCGCGCGGCGCACCACTCGCTCATCCGCGCCGAGATGGCTTCGCTATTGTCGCCGCGCGCCTGGTCGTCGGCAAAGCGCGGGTCATCGAGCCAGTGCTCCTCGCCGATCATCCGGCACCAGCGGCGGAACATCGGCTGGCCGATCACGGTCGCGACGATCCAGCCGTCCCTGGTGCGGAAGATGTCGCCCGGCGCCGAGTTGAAGCCGCGGTTCTTGATTGCGGTGCGATCGACCTGGGTCAGCGCCTGCTCGATCAACAGCGAATTGGCGAAGGCGATCGCGGTGCGCAGGAGCGCGCCCTCGACCTTCTGCCCGTGCCCCGATTTGCCGCGCTCCAATAAGGCCGCCAATGTGCCGAAGGCCGAGAGACACGCGGTGCCGAAATCGACCCACGGCACTTTGAGGGCGATCGGCTGCTCTTGTGTGCCGGAGAGGTAGACGGCGCCGCTCATTGTCTGGCCGATGCCGTCGAAACCGTGCTTGTGGCTCAAGGGCCCGCCGGCGCCGAACCCGGTCACCGTGGTCAGGATGATGTCGGGCCTGGTTTCGCGCAGGCTGTCCAAGTCGAGCGCCAGCGAGCGCAGGACCGCGGGCGGCAGGTTGGCGACGACGACATCGGCCGTCGCCACCAGCTTCTTGACGATCTCGCGGCCCTTCGGCGCGGCCGGGTCGAGGGTCATGCCGCGCTTGTTGCGGTTCATCGCCAGGAACATCGCGCCGCCGCCATCCTCACCGGCGCCGACCGGGATGAAGAAGCGGTCTTCGCCGCCGCCCAATCGCTCGATGCGGATGACTTCCGCGCCGAGATCGCCCAACAGCGCGGCGCAGAACGGCCCCGCGATATAGCGCCCGAAATCGAGAACGCGAATGCCGTCAAGGACGCCGGACACGAGTTTCTCCTTCGGTTAGACGCGCGACCAGTCGAATTCGGCGCCGGGATCGGCCAGCAGCCACGGGCCGCAGATCGCCGCGACATAGCCGTGCGGCACGGCGGAGCGTTCGACACGGTAGCGCGGCATGAGGATCGGCGCCAATCCCGGCGCGACCGCAGCGAGGCGCTGCTCGATCAGCCGTGCCACCTCGCGCGAGAACGGCCCGGTCTGCTGCTCGATATAGACGACGCGCAACGCGCCCGGCCGGCGGGGCTCATGCGCGAAGCGCTCGGCGAGCCAGGCGTCGAGGTTCTCGACCCCCTGCAGCGGGTCGCCGGCCGCGGGGTCGCGGCCGTAGAGCCCGTCGAAAATGTGCAATTCGTCGGGCAGCCGGCGCAGGCCGGGAAGCGCGTCGATTGCCGGCATGCCGCCGCCCGAATGCGCCGTCAGGATCAGTCGATCGACCGCCAGGGCGCGGCCCGCCGCGAAGCGCTCGACCGCATATTCGACGAGCCGGTCGAGCCCGCCATCGAGCAAGGCAGGAAAATCGTACCAGGTGTGGCGGATCCAGTTGCCGCGCGGCAGGAGCGCCAGGGTCGGGCGCGAGCGAGCCGCCAGGTCGAGGCCGCTGCGGGTCACCTTTTCGGCCAGCCTCATCGCG
>DATLTH010000630.1:0-3466 GCA_035533695.1 Allostellaceae bacterium
ATGTTGCGCGGGCTGACCGGCACGCCCATGCGCAGGATGGCCTTGGCGAACAGCTCGTTGGCCGAGGCCGAGCCGGAGCCGTTGACGTTGGCGAACTTGATCACGAAGTCGTTGACGGCCTCGATCGGCTTCATGCGCGGGCTCCGCAGATGCAGGCGTTACGGCACGCGCAAACCCCCGCCCGGCCTGCGGCCACCCTCTCCCGAGGGGAGAGGGTTTCCATCATGGTGCTCATGCGGCCTCCTTTTTCGCCGCCTTGGCGTGACAGCCGGGGCCGGCATGGGTCATCTCGAGCAGGAACTTCTGCATGTCCCAGGCGCCGGTGGGGCAGCGTTCGGCGCACAGGCCGCAATGCAGGCAAACGTCCTCGTCCTTGACCATCACGCGGCCGGTCTTGAGCGGGTCGGACACGTACAGGTCCTGCGTCAGGTTCAGCGCCGGCGCGTGCAGGCGCGGGCGCAACTCGGCCTCCTCGCCGTTCTGCGTGAAGCTGATGCAGTCCATCGGGCAGATGTCGACGCAGGCGTCGCACTCGATGCACAGACTCCTGGCGAACACCGTCTGCACGTCGCAGTTGAGGCAGCGCTGTGCCTCCTTCCAGGCGGTGGCGGCGTCGAAGCCCAGCTCGACCTCGACCTTGATGCTCTTGAGCGTCTTCTCGGCGGCCGCCCACGGCACCTTGTGGCGCTCCTCGGGCGAGATGTCGTTGTCGTAGCTCCACTCGTGGATGCCCATCTTCTGCGAGGTCATGCGCATCAGCGGATCGGGCCGCTCGCGGATGTCCGCGCCGTTGAGCAGCTTGTCGATCGAGATCGCCGCGTCGTGGCCGTGGGCGACGGCCCAGATGATGTTCTTCGGGCCGAACGCGGCATCGCCGCCGAAGAACACGTTGGGGATCGTCGATTGCAGCGTGACCGGGTCCAGCACCGGCAGGCCCCAGCGGTCGAAGTCGAGACCGAGATCGCGCTCGATCCACGGAAACGCGTTTTCCTGGCCGACCGCGATCAGTACCGCGTCGCAGTCGAAGCGCTGCTCGGGCTCGCCGGTCGACACCAGCGTGCGCCGGCCCTGCGCATCGCGTTCGGCGCGCACGCTCTGGAAACGCATGCCGGTGAGCCGGCCGCCCTCGTGTTCGAAGGCGACCGGCACCAGGTAGTTGAGGATCGGGATGCCCTCGTGCTGGGCGTCCTCCTTCTCCCACGGCGAGGCCTTCATCTCCTCGAAGCCGGAGCGCACGATCACCTTGACGTCCTCGCCGCCGAGGCGGCGCGCCGAGCGGCAGCAGTCCATCGCGGTGTTGCCGCCGCCGAGCACGATCACGCGCCGGCCGATCGTGTCGATGTGACCGAACGACACCGACGCCAGCCAGTCGATGCCGATATGGATGTGCCTGGCTGCCTCGGCGCGGCCCGGCAGGTCGAGGTCGCGCCCGCGCGGCGCGCCGCAGCCGACGAACACGGCATCAAAACCTTCGGCCAGCAGGGCCTTGAGCGAACCGATGTGCTGGCCGCCGCGGAAGTCGACGCCGAGGTCGAGGATGTAGCCGACCTCCTCGTCGATCACCGCTTCGGGCAGGCGGAAGCGCGGCACCTGGGTGCGCATGAAGCCGCCGCCCTTGGCGTCGCTGTCGAACACGCTGACGTGGTAGCCCAGCGGGACGAGATCGCGCGCCACCGTCAGCGACGCCGGCCCGGCGCCGATGCAGGCCACGCGCCGACCGTTGGGTTTGCCAGGTTTCGGCAGGCGGCCGCGGATGTCGTCCTTGTGGTCGGCGGCGACGCGCTTGAGCCGGCAGATCGCGACGGGTTCCGGCTTGCTCTTGTCAGATCCGTCACCGTTGTTTTCTTCGACGCGGCCGCGCCGGCAGGCCGGCTCGCAGGGGCGATCGCAGGTGCGCCCGAGGATGCCGGGGAACACGTTCGATTCCCAGTTGACCATGTAGGCATCGCTGTAACGCCCGGCGGCGATCAGGCGGATGTACTCGGGCACCGGGGTATGGGCCGGGCAGGCCCACTGGCAATCGACGACCTTGTGAAAGTAATCGGGCTTGCGAATATCGGTGGGCTGCACCGCGTACCTCCCCCGGGAAGCAACGATCACGCCCGCCAAACCACCCGCTGCGGGCGACCGGAATCAAGACCGGCGCAGTCTAGTCCTTCGGCCCCGCGTCGCAAGCGGCTACCCTTGGCGCGAAGGTGGAGCGCTGCGGCCGAGAAGATCGGGTTGTTTCGGGTGCGACCTCTGACCCTGTCATCCCGAGCGCAGCGAGGGATCTGTCTGACGATGGCGCTCCATGGCAGGAGTCGACGCTGTCGAGGCGCCAGATCCTTCGGGCTGCGCCCTCAGGATGACATCGCGGAGAGGCCCCCGCATGATCACAAGGCTGTCATCACTTGGGGACTTCTCCGCTGGACTTCCTTCGGTCGTCCCGAAAAGGGACTTCCTACGGGGCGCGTTGGTCGTCCCTTGGGGATTTCCGTTGGTCATCCTTATCTCTTCGCTTTTTGCGAAGGTAGGCGTCGAGAGCCGGCGTGGGCGGCCGTTTCATCCTGGGTCTCGCGACCGTCGCTCAGCGAGGTCCCCACGCCGGATTCTCCCTGACACGCCCGAACAGTTGCTCGAGTCGGCACTCGAATTGATAAGGCAGGGCTGATCAGGGAGAGCTCTCGACCTTCCTAGCCTATCGGAGTGCTGCGATGTCTGTCTCGGTCGGTGTCGATGTCAGCAAGGCCACGCTGGATGTGGCGATCCATGGTGCGGCGGCGACCCGCTGCTTTCCCAACACCCCGGCGGGCTACCGGCGCCTGATCGCGTGGCTGCAACCTCAGGGCACGCATCAGGTCGTGCTGGAGGCGACCGGTGGCTATGAGCACGCCGCGCTGGATGCGCTGCAGGCTGCCGGACTACCGGTGGTGCGGGTCAACCCGCGCCAGGCCCGCGACTTTGCGCGGGCGACCGGACAGTTGGCCAAGACCGACCGCCTGGATGCGCGGATGCTGGCGCAGATGGCCGCCACGCTGCCGTTGCGCCTGTATCAGCCCGCGGCGGCCTGGCAACGCCGTTTGGCTGAGTGGTCGCAGCGCCGCGGCCAGCTGGTGACGCTGCTGACCAGTGAACGACAGCGGCTGCGTCAGTTCACCGAGGCCCCGTTGCGGCGCTCCCTGCAGCGTCATCTCGCGTGGCTGGAAGACGAGATCGCCGCGCTGGATCGCGAGATCGCCCAGCAGCTCGAGGCCCAGCCGGTGCTGGCAACCCTGCGCACGCTCAAGGGCGTGGGCCCGGTGCTGACGGCCACGCTTGCCAGTGAGCTTCCGGAGCTGGGCCGACTCGATCGCAAGGCGATCGCCAAGCTCGTCGGTGTGGCGCCCCTGGCCCGCGACAGCGGCCAGTGGCGAGGACCACGCCATGTCTGGGGCGGGCGCCACGCGGTGCGCAGCGCCCTGTACATGGCGGCCCTGGTCGGCGT
>DATLTH010000631.1:0-3492 GCA_035533695.1 Allostellaceae bacterium
TTGCGCGACTATGCGCAGGCCGCCGAGGGCCTGGGATATGCGCATCTGGTGGCGCCCGATCATGTGGTGGGGGCCAACCCGGATGGCGATCATGGCGGCAACCGCGTCGGCACGACGGCGACGGCCTACCACGATCCGTTCGTGCTGTTCGGCTTTCTCGCGGGCTGCACAAGACAGATCGGCTTTGCCGTCGGCGTCCTCATTCTGGCGCAGCGCCAGGCGGCATTGGTGGCCAAACAGGCGGCCTCGCTCGATGTGTTGTGCGGCGGCCGGTTCCGTCTCGGGGTCGGGGTCGGCTGGAACGAAGTTGAGTTCATCGCGCTCAACGAGGATTTCCACAACCGCGGACGGCGCTCGGAGGAGCAGGTGCGGGTCATGCAGGCGTTGTGGGCCAATCCGCATGTCACGCTCGAAGGCGAATTCCACTGGATCGAGGATGCCGGCATCAATCCGCGGCCGGCATCGGGACGGGTGCTGATCTGGTTCGGCGGCCATGCCGAGGCGACCTTTCGCCGGGCGGCGAAGTATGGCGACGGGTTCATGCCGTTGCGCTATCCGCCGGGCGACGAGGCGCTCGCCGCGTTTGAGAAATTGCGCCGGCTGACGCGGGCAGCGGCGCGCGATCCGGCGCAGATGGGGATCGAGGTCTGGGTCTCGCCGGGCACCGGCGACGAGGATGATTGGCGGCGCGAAATCGCCTTCTGGAAGCAGGCCGGCGTCACCCACGTCACCGCGCACACGACCTATGTCAGCGACCACCACAAGCGGATCGGCGGGCGCAATGCGGCCGATCACCTGGCGGCGATCACCCGCTACCGGGCGGCGGTCGCCGATTTGCTGTAAGGCGGCTTCTATGTACCCCGACGATGTCGATCCGCAATCCGGGTGCCGGCTGCCGCTGCCGCGGCGGGAAGAACTGAGCGGCGATGCGCTGGCGGCTTATGACAGCCTCGCCGACCCGAAGGGCGGCACGTTGCGCGGGCTGCGCGGCCCGGGCGGCATTCAGCTGCACAGCCCGGAATTGTCGCGCCGTTCGCGCCCCGTCAACCGCTATCTGCGGCACGAGGCGGGGCTCGGCGGGCATCTGCGCGAGCTGGCCATCCTGACCACCGCCCGCGAGCTCGACAGCCAGTTCGAATGGGCCGCCCATGAAGAGGAGGCGCGGCGCGAAGGCGTCTCGGCGGAGGTCATTGACACCATCAAATACCGCAAAGGCACCGGCAATCTCGACGCTGCGGATGCGGTCGTCATCGAACTCGGCCGCGAGATGTTCACCGCGCGGAAGGTGAATTCGGCGACTTTTGCGCAGGCGCTGGCCCTGTTCGGCCGGCGCAAGCTGGTCGATCTGGTCGCCCTGATGGGCAATTACGCGGCGACGGCGGCAATGCTGACCGCCTTCGACATGCAGCTCGACCCCGACCAGAAGCCGCTGCTGCCGCCGCTGTAGCGACAGCGAACCGGCAAAGAGGTAAACGATGAACGACATGACCGATGCGAACGATCTGGAGTTTGACGAGCGGTTTGCGATCGGCCAGCCGGTGCCGCGCTCGGAAGACCCGGTCCTGCTGCGCGGCGCGGGACATTATGCCGACGATTTCAGCCTGCCCGGCCAGGCCTATGCGGTCATTGTGCGCAGCCCGTATGCCCATGGGGCGATCCGGCATATCGACGTCGAAGCGGCGCGGGCGATGCCTTGTGTGCTCGCGGTCTACACGGCGGCCGATCTGGCGGCGGGCGGGATCGGCCCCTTGCCGGCGCGGCAGGTCATGAACAACCGCGACGGGACGCCGATGCTGACCCCGGTGCGCCATGCGCTGGCCACCGACAAGGTGCGCCACGTCGGGGAAGCCGTCGCCGCGGTTGTCGCCGAGAGCGTCGCGGCGGCCAAGGATGCGGCCGAAGCCGTGATCGTCGATGTCGAGCCGCTGCCGGCGGTGACCGAGCCGGGGCGGGCCGCGCTGCCCGACGCGCCCTTGGTGTATGGCGATGTGCCGGGCAATGTCGGGCTCGATTTCCATTACGGCGACAGCGACAAAGCCGCCGCCGCCTTTGCCGCCGCCGCGCACGTCACGCGCCTCCAATTGCGCAGCAACCGCATCGTCGTCAACCCGATGGAGCCGCGCGCGGCGCTCGCCGAATACGATCCGGGGCGTGAGCATTTCACGCTTTATGTCGGCTGCCAGGGCGTGTTCGGCTTCCGCAACTACATCGCCGAGGTGCTTGGTATCGGGCGCGACAAGGTGCGGGTGTTGACCGACCGCGTCGGCGGCTCGTTCGGCATGAAGCAGGCGAACATGTCCGAATATTTCTGCATCCTGCACGCCGCGCGCGAACTCGGCCGGCCGGTCAAATGGACCGACGAGCGCTCCGGCAGCTTCGTCTCGGACAGCCACGGCCGCGACCATGAAATGACCGCCGAACTGGCGGTCGACGCTGAGGGCAATTTCCTCGCGGTGCGGCTCACCGGCGTCGGCAATCTCGGCGCGACCTACGGCGCGCCCGGCCCCGTCACCCGCAACGCGGTCCGGAACACGCTCGGGGTCTACAAGACGCCGCTGATCGAAGTCTCGACCAAAGCCGTCTTCACCCACACGACCCCGGTCGGCGCCTATCGCGGCGCCGGGCGGCCGGAAGCGAATTATTACATGGAGCGGCTGGTCGACACCGCAGCATCCGAGATGGGGCTCGACCGCGTCGCGTTGCGCCGCAAGAACCACATCCCGCCCGAGGCGATGCCGTACAAGAGCCCCAACGGCAACACCTACGACAGCGGCGAGTTCACCGCCTTGCTCGATGAGGCGTTGGCATTGGCCGACTGGGACGGCTTTCCCGCCCGCAAGGCAGAGAGCCGGGCGCGCGGCCGGCTGCGCGGCCTCGGCATCGGCGACTATCTCGAATTGACCGGCGTCACCGGCCGCGAGATGGGCGGCATCCGCTTCGACAAAAACGGCGACGTCACGATCATCACCGGCACGCTCGATTACGGCCAGGGGCATGCGTCGCCCTTCGCCCAGGTCTTGGCGACAAGGCTCGGCATCCCGTTCCACCGCATCCGCCTGCTGCAGGGCGACAGCGACGAATTGATCGCCGGCGGCGGCACCGGCGGCTCCAAATCGATGATGACGAGCGGCGCCGCGATCGTCGAAGCCGGCGACAAGGTGGTCGAGGCGGGCCGCCAGATCGCCGCGCATGTGCTGGAGGCGTCATCGGCCGACATCGAGTTCCGCGCCGGAAGGTTCGTCATCGCCGGCACCGACCGCTCGCTCGGCCTGATGGAACTGGCGGCCCGGCTGCATGCCGGCCTCAAACTGCCGCCCGAGTTGCCGCAGAGCCTCGATGTGCGGCACATCGCCAACGGCCCGCCCTCGGCCTTTCCCAACGGCTGTCACATCGCCGAGGTCGAAGTCGATCCCGACACCGGCACGGTCGAGGTCGTCAAATACACGTTCGTCAACGATTTCGGCGTCGTCATCAACCCGCTATTGGTGGCGG
>DATLTH010000632.1:0-6032 GCA_035533695.1 Allostellaceae bacterium
TCAAACGGCGCGAGCGAGCGCGGGTCGCGGCGAAAATGCGCGACCAGATGGCGGCATATGAAATCGATGCGGGTGGGATTTAATTGGTGGAGCGGCCGGAAGCTGCCTTGCGTGTCCCACCAGTCCGCGCTCTGCGCCGCGAACCGGTCGATATCGTCGGGGTCTACGGTGTCGCCGAAATCAGACATGTCCCCGGCTCCGCACCCTCATCACGCGATCGGGTAGTCGCCGACGCTGCAAAGGAGTATGCGGACCTGGCACGGCCGGGGCAACAGGGTGGCGTCGTCGCGACGCCCGCCGGCGTTGCGGTGGCATGAATAGCGCATTACGTGAGAATCATGGCGCGCATCGTTCAGAAATTCGGCGGAACATCGGTGGCCGATCTCGACCGCATCCGGAATGCCGCCGGCCGGGTCCGGCGCGAGGTCGATGCCGGCAACGAGGTCGCGGTCGTCGTGTCGGCGATGGCCGGCGAGACCAACCGGCTCGTCGAGCTGGCCCGGCAGGTCAACGTGTTGCACGACGCGCGCGAATACGACGTCGTCGTCGCCTCCGGCGAGCAGGTGACCGCCGGGCTGATGGCGCTGTCGTTGCAGGCGCTCGGGGTCAATGCCCGCTCGTGGCTCGGCTGGCAGGTGCCGATCCGCACCGACGATGTGCACGGCAAGGCGCGTATCGCTTCGATCGACACGGCCGAACTGGAGCGCCGCTTTGCCGAGGGGCAGGTCGCGGTCGTCGCCGGGTTTCAGGGCATCGGGCCGAAGGGCCGGATCACGACGCTCGGCCGCGGCGGGTCGGACACGTCGGCAGTGGCGCTGGCCGCGGCGCTGAAGGCCGAGCGCTGCGATATCTTCACCGATGTCGACGGCGTCTACACCACCGACCCGCGCATCGTTGCCAAGGCGCGCAAGCTGAATAAGATCACCTATGAGGAGATGCTGGAGATGGCATCGCAGGGCGCGCGGGTGTTGCAGACGCGCTCCGTTGAGATGGCGATGAACCATCGCGTGCGCCTTCAGGTATTGTCGAGCTTTTCCGACAGCCCCGGGACGCTCGTCGTCGACGAGGATGAAATCGTGGAACAACGAATCGTCAGCGGCATCGCCTACAGTCGCGACGAAGCCAAGATCACTGTCGAGCGCGTGGCCGATCGTCCCGGTGTGGCGGCGGCGATTTTCGGCCCGCTGGCCGACAATGCGATCAATGTCGACATGATCGTGCAGAACGTGTCGGAGGACGGCAAAACCACCGACCTGACCTTTACCGTCGGGCGCAGCGATCTCGACCGGGCGGTTGCGGTGCTGGAGGGCTGCCGCGGGACAATCGGCTTCTCGGCGCTGAAGCCGGACGCCAACGTCGTCAAGGTTTCGGTCATCGGGGTCGGGATGCGCAGCCATGCCGGGGTCGCCAAGCAGATGTTCCAGACGCTGGCCGACAAGGGCATCAACATCCAGGTGATCTCGACTTCGGAGATCAAGGTCAGCGTGCTGATCGCCGCCGAATACACCGAGCTCGCCCTGCGCGCCCTGCACACGGCATACGGGCTCGACAACCCCGGATGAACGAGGCACCGATCGCGGCCGATCGCGCGCAGACCCCGCCGTACGCTGCGGGTGATGTCAGCCTGTGGCGCGACAGACTGGACCGGTTGTGGGCTCGCGGACGCGCCTTTCTTGGCACCGATCTTGCCATCATGGGCGGGGCGATGACCTGGGTGTCGGAGCGCAACCTGGTGGCGGCGATCTCCAATGCCGGCGGTTTCGGCGTGATCGCCTCGGGATCGATGCCGCCCTCATTGCTCGCTGAGGAAATCGCCGCGACCGCGGCGCTGACGGCGAAGCCGTTCGGGGTCAACCTGATCACGATGCACCCGCAACTCACGGAACTGATCGAGGTGTGCATCGCGCATCGCGTCGGTCACGTCGTGCTGGCCGGCGGGCTGCCGAGTGGGGCGGCGATCCAGCGGATCCGGGACGGCGGCGCCCGGGTGGTGTGCTTCGCGCCGGCATTGGTGATCGCCAGGAAGCTGGTGCGCATGGGGGCGAGCGCGATCGTCATCGAGGGCAGCGAGGCAGGCGGCCATATCGGGCCGGTCTCGACCGCCGTGCTCGCCCAGGAGGTATTGCCGCACCTCGCCGAGGTGCCGGTGTTTGTCGCCGGCGGCATCGGCCGCGGCGAAGCCATGCTCCTCTATCTCGAAATGGGCGCGGCCGGCGTCCAGCTCGGCACCAGGTTTGTCTGCGCGCACGAATCGATCGCCCATCCGCATTTCAAGCGCGCGTTCATTCGGGCCGCGGCGCGCGATGCGATGCCGTCGCCCCAGCTCGACGCGCGCTTTCCGGTGATTCCGGTGCGGGCATTGGCAAATCCGGCGACCGAGCGGTTTCGCGCGGTGCAGCGCGAGGTCGTCGACCGCTTCAATCAGGGCGAACTGTCGCAAAAGGAGGCGCAGCTCGAAATCGAGCATTTCTGGGCCGGGGCATTGCGTCGGGCGGTCATCGACGGCGATGTCGAAGGCGGCTCATTGATGGCCGGGCAGAGCGTCGGCATGGTGACGCGCGAGCAGAGCACCGCCGCGATCCTCGCCGAGCTGGTCGAGCAGGCGCTGGCGGTCATTGCCGGCCGCGACCGCCGATGAGCGAGGTCATCGGCAATGCCGCGCAGGGGACGCCAGCCAGCACGCCGGCCAGCACGCCAGCCAGTACGCCGCCGGCCGCTGCGGACAATCCCAGCGGGCACGCGACCGCGACCCGCCGCCTCTTGCGCCGGCTGCGCGGCATCATGGCCGGGTCGGGCAGCGCGCAGCTGCGGCTCGATCATATCGTGCGCGTGGTCGCCGCCGAAATGGTCGCCGAGGTGTGCTCGGCCTATGTGATGCGCGCCGGCGAGGTGCTCGAACTCTTCGCCACCGAGGGATTGCGGGAAGAGGCGGTCCATCGCACCCGGTTGCGGGTCGGCGAGGGTCTCGTCGGCGTCATCGCGGCGAGCGCCCGGCCGCTGGCCTTGGCCGACGCGCAGTCCCATCCCGATTTCGCCTACCGCCCGGAAACCGGCGAAGAAATCTATCACTCGCTGATGGGGGTGCCGATCCTGCGCGGCGGGCGGGTGCTCGGCGTGCTGGTGGTGCAGAACCGGACGCCGCGGCATTACGCCGAGGATGAAATCGAGGTTCTGCAGACGATCGCGATGATCGTCGCCGAGCTGGTCGCCAGCGGCGAGCTGGTCAATCCCCTCGAGATGGCGGAGAGCCGTGTCGGCGCGTCGCTGCCGATGCGGCTCGACGGCATCCGGCTGAATGGCGGCCTCGCCATTGCGCCGGCCGTCCTGCACGAGCCCAAGGTGGTGATCCGGCAGGTCGTGGCCGAGGATGTGGCGACGGAACAAGAGCGTCTGCACCGGGCGGTCGGCGCGATGCAGGATGCGATCGACCGCCTCGTCGACACCAGTCACGGCCTCGGCCCCGGCGAACACCGCGACATCATCGAGACCTATCGCATGTTCGCCGCCGACCGCGGCTGGCTCGGGCGCATCGCCGAAGCGGTGCGCAGCGGCCTCACGGCGGAAGCCGCGGTGCAAAAAGTCCGCGACGAGACCAAGACCCGCATGATGCAGGTCACCGACCCGTATTTGCGCGAGCGCCTCTACGATCTCGAAGACCTCGCCAACCGGCTGCAGCAGTTTCTCGCCGGCCAATCACCCGGCATGGCCGCATCCGAGATCCCGGGCGAATTCATCCTCGTCGCCCACGCGCTCGGGCCGGCCGAGTTGCTGGATTATGCGCCCCAGCGAATCAGAGGGCTGGTCCTGGAAGAGGGCTCGCCCACCGCCCACGTCGCGATCGTCGCTCGGGCCTTCGACATTCCGGTCGTCGGCCGGGTCGCCGAGGCGACCCGCCAGATCGAGGCCGGCGACATCGTCATCATCGACGGCGAGCACGGCACGGTGCTGATCCGGCCGCGCGCCGATATCCAGCAATCGGTCGCGGCAACGATCGCCGAGCGGTCGCGCCGCCGCGCATTCTACGAAACCTTGCGCGACGCCCCGGCGGTCACCCGCGACGGGGTCGCGGTCCAGCTGCTGCTCAATGCCGGGCTGCTGCTCGACCTCGCCCATTTGCACCCGACCGGCGCCGAGGGGGTTGGGCTGTTCCGCACCGAGATTCCGCTGTTGACGCGGCACGCGTTTCCCGATGTTGCCGATCAGACGGAATTTTACCGGCGCGTTTACGAACGGGCCGAAGGTCGGCGGATCGTCTTTCGCACGCTCGATATCGGCGGCGACAAGGTGCTGCCCTACCTGGCCCACACGGCCGAGGAAAATCCGGCGATGGGCTGGCGGGCGATCCGCATCGGGCTCGACCGCCCGGCGATGCTGCGCCAGCAATTGCGCGCCCTGCTGCGCGCCGCCGCCGGCTGCGAGCTGTGGGTCAAGTTTCCGATGATCGCCGAGATCGCCGAGTTCGAAGCGGCCCGCCACCTGCTGGACCTGGAACTGACGCGGGCCGCGGCGGAGGGATACGAGCCGCCGCGATCGGTCAAGGTCGGGGTGATGCTCGAAGTGCCCTCGCTCTTGTGGCAATTGCCGGCATTGCTGCAGCGGGTCGATTTCCTGTCGATCGGCACCAATGATCTGGCGCAATTCCTGTTTGCGTGCGACCGGGGCAACCCGCGCCTCGCCGAGCGCTACGATCTGTTGTCGGCGCCGATGATCGCGCTGTTCCGCGAGGTCATCGCGCAATGCCGGGCGGCGGCGACGCCGCTCAGCATGTGCGGCGAGATGGCGGGCAACCCGATCGAGGCGATGGTGCTGATCGCGCTCGGCTTCCGGACGTTGTCGCTGACCGCGACCGCGATCGGACCGGTCAAAACGATGATTCGCAGCCTCGATGCCGGCGCGCTGGGGCGCTATCTCGACGAGATCGGCGGTCGCCCGGACCACTCTCTGCGCAGCTGGCTCGAGGCCTATGCCCGCGATCATGCCGTGGTGCTGTGAATGAAGCGAAGTGGGCCGCCGTCGGCAACAGTGCCGGTGTCGCCGATTGGACGGGGCTGCCGCTTTGTTTTAGAGTAGGCGACAGTGAGACGCACCGTGGGCCTGTTCCAGCGAATCAAAACGCCGTTCGGCGAGAGGGCTGAAGACGATTTCGTCCAGCCGCCCCCTTTCTCGTCGGCGATCGGTGCGCTGTTGCGTGAGCGCCGCGAAGAACTCGGCCTCGATCTCGATACGATCGGCGAAGAGTTGCGCATCAGGCCGGTCTATCTCGCCGCGCTCGAACAAGGCCGCGCCCAGGACCTGCCGGGGCCGACCTATGCGATCGGGTTCATTCGCGCCTATGCGCACCATCTCGGCCTCGACGGCGAGCGGGTGCTTGCCCGGTACAAGGCAGAATCGGCGGGTGTCCATACGCACCCCGATCTGGCCCTGCCGGTGCCGCTCGGCGAACGCAGCCTGCCGGGCAGTCCGATATTGCTGGTCGGGGTGATCCTTGCGTTGTGCGGCTATGGCACATGGTACTATCTGTCGACCGGCGAACGGAGCCGCCCGGAACGCGTCGCCGCCGTGCCGGCGGAGCTTCGCCAGGCGGCGCAAGCAGGCAAGGTCACGCCGGCTGGGCCGGCTGGGGTTGCCCCATCCGTAACGGCATCGCCACAAGCGCCCACCGGCGCAACCGCAGCCACGCCGCCGCTCGGCTCCGGGTTGCCGCAGCAGGAGGCGCCGCCCCGGCCGGAGGCGCCAACGGTCGGCCATGCCGCAGGATCGCCGAACCCCGGCTTCGTCGCCAACCTGGCGGCAGCGGCGCCATCACCGCCGGCAACTGCGCCGCCGGAGGGCGGCGTCACGCCCAAGGCAGTTCCCGCCGCCGTGCCCACCAGCGCCACCGCCGCCACCGGCGCCGCGGCGGGGACCGGCATCGACATTCGCGCGGTCGCCGATTGCTGGATCCAGGTGCGCGCGGGCGATACTCAGGCGATCGTTTTCTCGCGCGTGCTCAAGGCGGGGCAGACCTATCACGTGCCGCGGCCGGGCCTCCT
>DATLTH010000633.1:0-2320 GCA_035533695.1 Allostellaceae bacterium
TCGCCCCGGAACGGCTCGGCGATGCCGGGACGGCCGGGCGACGATTGAGGCGTGCCGAGCGGACCCGATGGCTTGGCCGCGCCCGTTTCCGGGGCATTGCCGAACAAGGCCGACAGCAGCTCGGGAGACGTGGTCAGGCCACCCGGCCCCTGTTCGCCGCGCTTCGCCGGCATTTGGCCGAGCCGCGTCGTTGCCGCCGCGCCGGCCGGAAACGATAATTCGGTCAGCGAATCGCCGAACAGACCGTCGGTGCTGGATTCCCAGATCACCACGGAAAGCGTGTCGCCGACCGCGATCTTCAGTTCGGGCGGCGGTATATAGGTCTTGAACCGATTTTCAAATGCCGGCTTCGGCCGCGCCTGCAAGGTTTTCAATACGGCGTCGTCGATCTTGACCACATCGAAGGCGACGCGGCCGCCCGGCGCGGCTTGCGCGATGACATCCTCGCCTTGCGGCCCGCCCGAACAGGCGGCGAGCCACACGGCAGCCAGGATCGCACAGGTAACGGCACGCATCATCGCCAGCGAAGGCCCCCAAACCGTCGCGCCCGCAGCCTAGTGCAACATCCGGTCAGGCGGAAACATTTCCCCAGTTCGTCATCCCCGGGCTCGACCCGGGGATCTCAGGGTCGCTGGGAGATGGCCGGGTCAAGCCCGGCCATGACGGGACGGGCGAGCGGTTCAGCCTGACAGATGTTGCGCTAGCATCGCCGTGGGCCTCGCCAAACAGGGGGCTGACGCGGGCTGCGGTGCCGCGTCGCACCATCTGGGCTTGCGGCATCGCCGATGATAGCGTTCGCACATGCGGCAACGGTTCGAGATAAACCCCCGCGAGGCGACGTTGATCGCCTGTACCGGCGCGTTGGCGGCGCTGGTTTATCTGGAAGGCTGGATCTGGCCGTTGAAGGCCGTGGCGCTGATGATCCCGGTGTCGCTGCTGATCAGCTGAGCGGCGCGGCGCCTCAGCCGGTGTTGTCGAGCGCATAGCCCACCGACCGCACGGTGCGCAGCACATCCCTGCCGCCGGCGCCGTTCAGCGCCTTGCGCAGCCGCCGGATATGAACATCGACGGTGCGCATCTCAACCTCCGAATCATGGCCCCACACGCCGTCGAGCAGCTGCGCGCGCGAAAAGACCCGACCGGGATGCTGCAGAAAATGCCGCAGCAGGCGAAATTCGGTCGGGCCGAGATGAACCGGCTTGCCGGCCCGCGTCACCCGGTGGGCGGTCAGGTCCATCGCGACGTCGGCGTAGCGCAAGACGTTGTCGACCGGCTTCGGCTGGGCCCGCCGGATCACTGCGCGCAGCCGCGCGACAAGCTCGCTTGGGCTGAACGGCTTCACGACATAGTCGTCGGCGCCGCTGTCGAGGCCGCGGACCCGGTCGCCCTCCTCGCCGCGCGCGGTCAGCATGATGACCGGCAGCGCGCGGGTCGCCGGCGCCCGCCTGATCTGCCGGCACACTTCAAGGCCGGAAACCAAGGGCAGCATCCAGTCGAGCAGCACCGCGTCGGGCCGGCGCTCGGCGATGCGCAGCAGCGCCTCCTCGCCGTCTGCGGCCTCGTCGACCGCGAACCCCTCGCGCTCGAGGTTGTAGCGCAGCATCGTGACGAGCGGCGCCTCGTCCTCGACGATCAGCACGAGCGGCTTCATCGCGCTGCGGACTGGCCCGACGGACGGTCGACGGCAACAACCTCAAGGCTCGACTTGTCGCCCTTCGGTCGAGCCTGGGTCAAGGGTGTGCCGTGCACCAGATAATACAGGTTCTCGGCGATATTGGTGGCGTGGTCGCCGATCCGCTCGATGTTTTTCGCCATGAACAGGATATGCGTGTAGACCCCGATATTGCGCGGGTCTTCCATCATATAGGTGAGAAATTCCCGAAAGAGACTCGAGTACATCTCATCGAGTTCTTCGTCGCGGGTCCATACCACGATCGCCTTATCGGCGTCGCGCTCGACATAGGCGTCGATGACATCCTTGACCAGCAGAAGCGCGAAATGGGCCATGCGGGGCAGCGCGTGCACCGGCTGGATCGGCGGCGATTGGGCCAGCGCGATCGAGCGCTTGGCGACATTGACGGCGTAGTCGCAGATGCGTTCGAGATCGCTGGCGATCTTCAGGGCAGCGACGATCTCGCGCAAATCGCGCGCCATCGGCTGGCGCAGAGCGAGCAGGCGGACCGCCAGATTGTCGAGATCGCGTTCGAGCTGATCGACCTTGTCGTCGCCCTCGATGATGCGCGCCGCCAGGGCGCTGTCGCGCTTGGCGACGGCCTCGATCGCACCGGCGAGCTGGCTCTCGGCGAGGCCGCCCATTTCG
>DATLTH010000634.1:0-2254 GCA_035533695.1 Allostellaceae bacterium
CTCATCACCGCGCCATAGGCTCCGGCATTGCTCAGCGCCACCAGGTCGCCTTCGGCCAGCGGCGGCAGGTCGCGTTCGGTGGCAAAGGTGTCACCGGTCTCGCAGACCGGTCCGACGACATCGGCCGGGCTCAGGGCCGCGCCGGTGGCGGGCAGCCGGACCGGGACGATCTCGTGCCATGCGTCGTACAACGCCGGCCGGATCAGGTCGTTCATCGCCGCATCGAGGATGACAAACCGCTTCGACGCGCCCTCCTTGACGTAGATCACGCGCGAGATCAGCCGTCCGGCGGGGCCGACCAGCACGCGCCCGGGCTCGCAGGCGATTGCGACATCGAGCGCGCCGAAAACTTCCTGCACCAAACGGGCGTAATCCTTCGGCTCGGGCGGCGTTTCGCGGTGATAGCGGATCCCGAGGCCGCCGCCGAGGTCAACCCGCCGCACGTGCAGGCCGCCCCGGCGCAGCTCGATGACCAGTTCGGCCAGCCGCTCGAACGCCTTGCGGAACGGCAGCAGCCCGCCGCCGGCCTGCGAACCGATATGTACCGCCAAACCGACCGGCTCGATCCCCGGCAGCTCGGCGGCAAGGCGATAGGCGGCGCCGGCTTCGGCGATGTCGATGCCGAACTGGCTCTCCTTCTTGCCGGTGGTGATCTTGGCGTGGGTCATCGCATCGACATCGGGATTGACCCGGACCGCGATCTGCGCGGTCGCGCCGCGCGCCGACGCGATCGCGCTCAGCCGGCGCAATTCGGGAACCGACTCGATGTTGATCTGGTGGATGCCGGCGCCGAGTGCCGCGTCGAGTTCGTCGCCGGTCTTGCCGACGCCCGAGAAGATAATGCGATCGGGTGGGATGCCGGCCGCCAGAGCGCGGCGCAACTCGCCCTCCGAGACGACGTCGGCACCGGCCCCGAGGCCGGCGAAAAGCCGCAGCACGGCGAGGTTCGAGTTGGCCTTGACCGCGTAGCAGACCAGCGGCCAAGGCGGCGCAAAGGCCTCGGCAAAGGAGCGGTAGCGGGCCTCGAACGCGCCGGCGGAATAGAGATAGAACGGCGTGCCGACCGATGCGGCGATCTGCGCGACCGGCACCTCTTCGGCATAAAGCTCGCCGTCGCGATGGGTGAAGAAATCAGGCACGCGGGTAGGTCCGGGGATAGGTGTTCGGCTCACCCGGCGGCGGCTGCGGGTTGCCCTTCTTGCCGCAGCCGGCAAGCACCAGCACGACGATCAAGAGCACGGCCACCCGGGCGATTTTGCCGCTGATCACAGAAACCTCCGGCGTGCATCGGCGGCGGCTTCGCGCACCCGCGCCGGCGCCGTCCCGCCAAAACTGGTGCGGCTGGCGACCGAGCGCTCGACGGAAAGCGCATCGTACACCGCCGCGGTAATCGCCGGCTCGATCGCCTGCAATTCGGCCAGCGGCAATTCGGCAAGCGTGCAGCCCCTGGCCTCGGCGCGCTTGACGATCTCGCCGGTGATGTGATGAGCCCGGCGAAACGGCAGCCCCGGCACGCGCACCAGCCAGTCGGCAAGATCGGTCGAGGTGCTGTAGCCGCGCGACGCGGCTTCGCGCAGCCGGTCGCGGTCCGGGCATAGGTCGCGCACCATGCCGGCCGTCGCCGCCAGGCACAATTCGAGCGCATCGGCGGCCTCGAACACCGGCACTTTGTCCTCCTGCATATCCTTTTGATAGGCGAGCGGCAGCCCCTTCATCACCGTCAGCAAAGCAACCAGCGCGCCATTGAGGCGCCCGGTCTTCGCGCGCACCAGCTCGGCGGCGTCGGGATTGCGCTTTTGCGGCATGATCGAGCTGCCGGTGGTGAAGGCGTCGCTGAGACGGATGAAGCCGAACGCATCGCTCGACCACAGCACGATTTCTTCGGCGAAGCGCGACAGGTGGGTCCCGGCGAGCGATGCCGCAGCGAGAAACTCGATCGCGAAATCGCGGTCGGACACCGCATCCAACGAATTGGCTGCCGGCCGGTCGAAGCCGAGCGCAGCGGCGGTCATCTCGCGGTCGATCGGAAAGGCGGTGCCGGCCAATGCCGCGGCGCCCAGCGGGCATTCGTTGAGCCGGCGGCGGCAATCGGCAAAGCGGCCGCGGTCGCGCCCGAGCATCTCGACATAAGCCAAGAGGTGATGGCCCAGCGTCACCGGCTGGGCGATCTGCAGATGGGTGAAGCCGGGCATCACGGCGTCCGCATGGGCCTCGGCCTGGTCGATCAATGCTGCCTGCAAATCCCGCATCGCCG
>DATLTH010000635.1:0-4399 GCA_035533695.1 Allostellaceae bacterium
CCGCATGCCGAGCTCGACGCCAGCGAGCATTATGTCGGGCTGCCCGACGGGCAGATGGGCAATTCCGAAGTCGGCCACACCAATCTCGGCGCCGGCCGCGTCGTGATGCAGGATCTGCCGCGGATCGACAAGGCGATTGCCGATGGTACGCTTGCCGGCATGCCGGCGCTCCAGGAGTTCGTCGGCAAGGTCAAGGCAGCGGGCGGCGCAGGGGGCGGCGCAGGGGGCGGTACCGCGCATGTGATGGGCCTCCTGTCGCCGGGCGGGGTGCATTCGCACCAGCACCAGATCGCCGCGCTCGCCTCGATCCTTGCCGATTCCGGCCTCAAGGTCGCGGTGCACGCCTTCCTCGACGGCCGCGACGCGCCGCCCAAATCGGCGCTCGGCTACCTGAAGCAATTCGCGGCCGATGTCGCCGGCCACGGCGGTGTCCGCATCGCCACCGTTTCCGGACGCTATTACGCCATGGACCGCGACAAGCGCTGGGACCGGGTCGAGAAGGCCTACCGGATGCTGACTGCGGGCGAAGGCGAGCACGCTGATGAGGCGGCCGCTTCGGTCGAGGCTTCCTATGCGCGCGGCGAGAGCGACGAGTTCGTTCTGCCCACCGCAATCGGCGACTGGCGCGGCATCAAGGATGGCGACGGCGTGCTGTTCGCCAATTTCCGCGCCGACCGCATCCGCGAGATTGCCGGCGCGCTGCTTGATCCGGGTTTCTCCGGCTTCGCCCGCGACCGGCATGTCGCGTTTTCCGCCGCGCTCGGCCTCACCGAATATTCGCAGGCGCTGAACCCGTTCCTCAAGACGCTGTTCCCGCCGGAGGATCTGCACGACACGTTCGGCGAGGTCGTCGCCGATGCCGGCCTGACGCAATTGCGCATCGCCGAGACCGAGAAATATGCGCACGTCACGTTCTTTTTTAACGGCGGGTGCGAAACCGTGTTTCCCGGCGAGGAGCGCATCCTGGTGCCGTCGCCGAAAGTGGCGACCTACGACCTGCAGCCCGAAATGTCGGCTCCCGAGGTGACCGACAAGGTGGTCGAGGCGATCCGTTCCGGGCATTTCGACGTCGTGGTGCTGAACTACGCCAACACCGACATGGTCGGGCATACCGGCGATCTGGCGGCCACGATCAGGGCGGTCGAGACGGTCGATCAATGCCTCGGCCGGCTGTCGGCGGCGGTCGAGGCGGCGGGCGGCACCCTCGTCATCACCGCCGACCACGGCAATGCCGAGATGATGCGCGACCCCAAGACCGGCGAGCCGCATACCGCCCATACGCTGAACCCGGTCCCGTTCATCGTGGTCAACGCCCCCGGCATCGCCGGCGCTGGTGCGCGGGTCGACAGCGGCCGCCTCGCCGATGTCGCGCCGACGCTGCTCGACATCCTCGGCCTTGCCAAGCCGGCGGCGATGACCGGGCATTCGCTGATCGCCACCCACGAGAGGCGCGCGGCGGAGTGACACGGCGTTCCTGGCGCGCGGCGCTGACAACGGTGGCGCTGGCGCTGGCGCTGCTCGCCGCCCCGGCGGCGGCGCAGACTGTTGCGGCGCCGGCACAACTCGAGGCATTGCGCAAGGAGTGCATTGCCGCCGCCCTCGCCACGCAGCAGCGCGAGCGGGCGATCCTGGCCCTCGGCCATGCCGTCGGTCTCCTCGGCCGCGATGCCGACGGGCGGCAGCGCGACCTGGCCGACAGCCATGCCGAACAGGAACGCTTGCTCGGCACAATCGAGCTTCTGCAACGCGATCCCCCCAACCGCGTCGCGTTTCAGAGCGAACCGCCAATCGATCGCATCCGCGGCAAGCTGCTGATCGACGGGATGATCCCGGCGTTGCGTGATGCGGCGCACGCGCTGTCGGCGGAAATCCAGCGGATCGCCGAGCTGCGCAAGGAGGAAGCGGCAAAGCAGACCGAGTTGCTGGGCGATCACCGCGCCCTCGCGGCCGAGCGTCAGCACCTGGCGCAGCTGGTCGCGCAGCGCCGCGACCTGAGCGACCGCATCCTGCCCGCAGAGGCCGGCAGCGCTGCGCCGTTCGCCAAACTCGGGCGCGAGGCAGGCGACATCGGCGATCTGATCAAGCGCAGCGACGCCGCGATTGACCGCCGCAACGGAGAGTTGCTGGCCCGCGCTCGCGCCGCATTGCCCAAGGCCAAGGCTGGGACGGTCACCGAGGCGGCCGCCGATCCGACCCGGCCGCCCGAACTTCGGGCCTTCAATCCGCCGCAATCCGCCCTGGTGATGCCGGTTTCCGGCTCTATCACGCGGGGGTTCGGCGACGGGGCAGCCGGCGCGGCGCCCCGCCCGGGCTTGAGCTTCACCACGGCAGCGGGCGGAGAAGCGGTTGCGCCGTTCGATGGCCAGATCACCTATGCCGGCTCGTTTCGTGATTTCGGGGTCATCTTGATCATCCGGCACGCGGGCGGGTATCATTCGCTATTATACGGGCTCGGCCGGCTCGATGTGCGGCCCGGCCAATGGGTTCTGGCGGGCGAGCCGGTGGGCGCGACGCCGGATGCTGGAGACAAGGCTTCCGATAGCCTCTTATATTTCGAATTGCGTCGCGATGGCCGCCCGGTCGATCCCCAGCCTTGGCTGGCAACTCGCGACGAACGGCACGACCCACAAAGCGGGGACCAAAGGATGCGTGAATGAAGCGATTGGGGCTGATCGCGGCGACTGTCGGAGCGGTCTTTTTGTTGGCGCTGCACCAGGATGCGGGGGCGGCGTCGGCGGATGCGACAAACACGGACGCGACAAACACGGCCGGTACCTACAAAGAGCTCAACCTGTTCGGCGACGTGTTCGAACTGGTCCGCGACGACTATGTCGATCATGTCTCCGACGACAAACTGATCGAGGGCGCGATCAACGGCATGCTGACCTCGCTCGACCCGCATTCCAACTACCTCAACGCCAAAGATTTCAACGATATGAAGGTGCAGACCCGCGGCGAGTTCGGCGGGCTCGGGATCGAAGTGTCGATGGAAAACGGGCTGGTCAAGGTGGTCTCGCCGATCGATGACACCCCGGCGTCCCATGCCGGCCTCAAGCCGGGCGATCTGATCACCCAGCTCGACGGTACCCCGATCCAGGGTTTGACCTTGCCCGAGGCGGTCGAAAAGATGCGCGGGCCGGTCAACAGCGACATCACCCTGACGATCCGGCGCGCGGGGCAGGACCCCTTCGACGTCAAACTGACCCGCGCGGTGATCAAGATCCAGTCGGTCCGCTCGCACCTCGAGGGCAACAACATCGGTTATATCCGCATTACCTCGTTCACCGAGCAGACCGATGTCGGCCTGAACAAGGCGATGAAAAACCTCAAAGCGCAGGCCAACAACAAGCTGATCGGGATCGTCCTCGACCTGCGCAACAACCCGGGCGGGTTGCTCGACCAGGCGGTGGCGGTGTCCGACGCGTTCCTCGACAAGGGCGAGATCGTGTCGACCCGCGGCCGCCGTCCGGACGATGCGCAACGCTACGACGCGCGGCCCGGCGACATCGCCGAGGGGCTGCCGATGGCGGTGCTGATCAACGGCGGCTCGGCTTCGGCCAGCGAGATCGTTGCCGGCGCCCTGCAAGACCACCATCGGGCGATCCTGCTCGGCACCCGCTCGTTCGGCAAAGGCTCGGTGCAGACGATCATTCCATTGGCCGGGCACGGCGCGATGCGCCTGACGACGGCGCGCTACTACACGCCGTCCGGCCGCTCGATCCAGGCCAAGGGCATCGAACCGGACATCGTCGTCGAGGCCGCCAAGATCGAACGCCCGGCGAAGAAGGACGACAAGACCGCCCAGGCTGGCGACAAGACGGCTGGCGACAAGACGGCTGGCGACAAGAAGGACGACAAGTCCGGCAAGAGCCCGACCGCCGCTACAGAGAGCACGATCGACCCCTCGGCGATGGGGACCGCGGACGATTACCAGCTCGCCCGCGCGGTCGACATGCTGCGCGGCATCGCGTTGTTCAACGGCCGGGTGGTCAACTGACGGTGGTCAACTGACGCTCGCCGCCTCGGCGGTCCCTGCCCCGTGAGCTGCCTGTGAGCCTGCCCGACAGCGAACTGGCGTTCTACCGCCCGGCGGTCGGGATCATGCTGCTCAACCCTGAGGGCCGCGTTTTTGTCGGCCGCCGCATCGACATGCCGGCGGGGCTGGCGGCGTGGCAGATGCCGCAGGGCGGCATCGACCCGGGCGAGACGCCGCGCGAAGCGGCCATCCGCGAGCTCAAGGAAGAGGTTGGCACCGACGACGCAGAGATCATCGCCGAAAGCCGGGTCTGGCTGCATTACGAACTGCCGGACGAGCTGCGCTCGCATCTCGGCGGGTGGTGGAGCGGGCGCTGGCGCGGCCAGCGGCAGAAATGGTTTGCGATGCGCTTCAGGGGCGAGG
>DATLTH010000636.1:0-5433 GCA_035533695.1 Allostellaceae bacterium
GGCCTCTTGTGCGCCGATCCGGCGAAGTGGGAGGCGCTGAAGGCCGAGCCGGAGGGCCTCAACTCGCCGGAATGGCCGATCGAGCAGGTCCGCGCCGCCGAAGCTGCCGCCCGCATCTTCTGGCCCTTGGGCAACACCAAGCTCGAAAAGCGCCTGCCGCTGATCACCGCGCCGACCTTGCTCTTATGGGGCGCCGAGGACCGCATCATGCCGCGGAGCTACGCCGACAAATTTGCCAAGGGCATCGCCGGCAAGACCGAGATCCGCATCATCCCCGGCGCCGGCCACCTCGCCGAACTCGACAAGCCCGACGAGATCGCCGCCGCGATCCTGGGGTGGATGTCGCAATAGCCCCTCTCCCGCAATGCGGGAGAGGGTGCCTTCGGACGAAGTCCGGAGGTGGGTGAGGGTCTACGCATAACGAGCCCTCACCCTCCCATCGCCACGCGATGGGCCCCTCCCTCTCCCGCATTGCGGGAGAGGGGCAAAAACACCGGGAGGAAGCGATGAGCAAGCTGGAGGACTACGCCAACAAGTACCAGTGCGCTCGCTTCGAGCGGCGGGACGGCATCCTGTTGATGACATTGCACACCGATGGCAGGTCATTGCGCTGGGGCTTCGGGCCGCACGGCGAATTGCCCGAGGCGTTCCACGATGTCGGCGCCGACCGCGACAACCGGGTGGTGATCCTGACCGGCACCGGCGCCGAATTTTCGGGGCCCCGCGCGACCCCGGGCACCTCGTCCTTCCCGGTTCGGCCACCGGCGGAGCGCATCGACCGCATCCACTGGGAGGGCCGGCATTTGTTGATGCGCCTCCTCGAAATCGAGGTGCCGGTGGTCAGCGCGATCAACGGCCCGGCGTGGCGCCACTCCGAAATTCCGCTGCTCGGCGACATCGTGCTCGCCGCCGACACCGCGCAGTTCCAGGATTCGGCGCATTTCGCCTCGGACGTCGTGCCCGGCGACGGCATGCACATCGTCATGCCGCTCTTGCTCGGCATCAACCGCGGCCGCTATTACCTGCTGACCGGCCAGACCCTCGATGCCGCGAAGGCATTGGAACTCGGGCTCGTCGCCGAGGTCCTGCCGCCCGACCGGCTCTTGCCGCGCGCCTGGGAACTGGCCGAGGGGCTCGCGAAAAAGCCGACCCTGGCGTTGCGCTACACGCGCCTCTTGCTGAGCGAATACCTGCGCCGCCAGATGCACGATCTGCTGGGCTACGGCCTCGGCATGGAATTGCTGGCGCTCCTGGAAAAGCCCGAAGCGTCGTAACCGATCGTCGGCCTTTGTCGAGCCGCCGTGGCCGGGCAGGTTGAGCGCCACCGCGCGGCGGCGCTCGGCAAGGGCCGGCTGGGTTGAGCATCCAGGTGTTGGGTCGGCGACGATGCGGCGCAACCGGCCCCGCTTCGCTCGCCTCCGTCACGTTGGTGATCTTGCTGGTCTCGATTTCGAACAGTTCCTCGCCGGGGCGATACGCGTCGCCTTCCCGCTTCAGCCAGCCGAGGACCTTCCTTCGGTCATCGTCAGGCCCATTTCGGCATCGTGATCGCGGTGATCTCGCTCATTGCTCACCTCAATCTGTCATCCCGGCGAAAGCCGGGACCCATCTTGCAACCGCTCGGCGAGCGGATGAGTGAGTCCCGGCCTCTGCCGGGATGGACAACGATTTTTACGCCGCGAACCCATAAAGCCGGGCGACGTTGCCGCGGGTGATCTTGAAGATGTCGTCGGCGCTGGCGTCGGCGAAATCGCGGGCGACGACATCCTGCGAGTGCGGCCAGGTCGAGGCCTGATGCGGGTAGTCCGACGACCACATGATGCGATCGACGCCGACGAATTTGCGGCTCTGCACCCCGACATAGTCGTCGATATAGGTGGCCCAGATCTGGCGCTGGAAATATTCGCTCGGCAGCAGTTCCATCTTGAACCCGGCCGAGGCGCGCGAGCGCCGGGCGACCCGGTCCATGCGCTGCAGGTAATAGGGAATCCAGCCGATATTGTTTTCCGCCGAGACGATCTGCAATCGCGGGAAGCGGTCGAGCACGCCGGTAAAGATCAGGGTGCTCAATGATTTCTCGACCTCGTGCGAGATCACGGTCGACAGCATATAGCGCTCGCTGAGGCTCGTCTGGCTCTCGCCCATGCCGGTGATCGCATGCAGGCTGACCGGCATGTTGAGCTCCTGCGCGGCGGCCCAGAACGGGTCGTACATATCGGAACTGTAGGGCTGTTCCTTCGGCGGCGAGCACCAGATCATCGCGCCTTTGAGGCCCATCTTGGCGCAGCGCTCGAGTTCCCTGGCGCCGGATTTCGGGTCGTAGAGCGAGATCATCGCGAGGCCCGCCATGTGCGCCGGGTCGTAGGCGACGAATTCGGCGAGCCAGTCGTTGTAGGCGCGGAAGCAATCGGCCTGCAATCCGGCGTCCCTGAGCCAGAAGATGCGGAAGCCGAGCGTCGTGTACAAAACGTCGGCCTCGACCCCGTCGACCGCGTTGTCCTTTTTGCGCTCGGCCGGGTCCCAGCCGCCCTTGCGGGCGTCGGCATAGGTCGCCTGGGTCAGGAACGTCTTCAATTCCTCCGGCGTCTTGCCGGCGCCGAAGCCGACGCCGATCGGGTGCGGCGCATAGCCTTCATAGAGGAAATAGGCGCCCGCCTTGCCGGGCAGATCGACCGCGAGGCGCGGCGCCCGCTCGCGGTATTTCTGGTCGACCCGGGTGACCCACAGATCGGGCGGCTCGTTGACATGCGAGTCGGCGGAAATCAGGCGATAATTCGACATGGGCGTTCCCTCGCGCGGTTCATTGTCCCGGGTCGCTGGCCCGGGGCGAGCGCTGCGGGCGGCCGAGAGAGGCGCCGCCCGCCGCATCGCCCGGAGATTTTGCGCCGATCGAGCGCGGATCGCTACCGCTTTACGATGGCCGGTTGTGCCGTTCGGCAAGGCTATGATGCGCGCCGTGGCGCAGACAAATGCCGGCGTGGCGAGTAGAATGCACGGTGCGGCGGCGCAACGAGGGCCGCCGCCGAGGAAGAGGTGCCGTGATGCCCGACGCCAAGACGCACCATCCGGGCGGGCCGCCCGATTTCGCCAAGCTGTCGGCGCGCGCCGAAGCCTTGGTGCCGGTATTGCGCGAGCGCGCGGCATATGCCGAGGAGCTGCGCCGATTGCCCGACGAGACGATCGACGACCTGCATCGCTCAGGCCTCTTCCGCATCCTGCAGCCAAAGCGGGTCGGCGGCAGCGAATTGCCGTTTCGCTCGATCGTCGAACTGGTCGCGGTGATCGGCCGTGGCGACGGCTCGACCGCCTGGGTCCTGGCCAATCTCGCCGCGCATCACTGGCTCCTGGGGATGTGGCCCGAGCGCGCGCAGGACGAGGTTTGGGGCCCGTCGCCCGACAATCTGATCGGCTCGGCGTTGACCTTCCCGCGCGGCCGCGCCCGCCCGGTCGAGGGCGGCTACCGGTTGACCGGACGCTGGCCGTTTTCGAGCGGCGTCGACCCGGCGGCCTGGAACCTGATCGGCGCGATCGTCAACGACGAGGAGACGGGGGGTTCGCAGCCGCGCATCTTTCTGCTGCCGGCCAAGGATTACACGATCATCGACACCTGGCACGTGATCGGCCTCGCCGGCACCGGCAGCAAGGACGTCGCGGTCGAGGATGTGTTCGTCCCGGACTACCGCACGATCGCCGTCGATCAGATCACCGGCGGCCCCAACCCGGGCAGCGAAGTCAACCCGTCGGTGCTCTACCGGCTGCCGGCGATCAGCCTGTTTGCCTTTTGCATCGCCGGCGTCTCGCTCGGCATCGCGCAGGGGGCGATCGAGTACTTCACCGAGACGACGCGCACCCGGACCAGCTACTATACCGGCCGCAACCTCGCCGATTTCGTCACCTTGCAGATCCATCTTGCGGAGGCCACGGCGATCGCCGATTCGGCGCGCGCGGTCATCCTGACCGATTGCGACGAGGCGACCCGCATCGTCACCGAGGGCCGGATGCCGAGCCTTGAGCAGCGCGCCCGCTATCGCCGCGACGGCGCCTATGCCGCCACCCTGTGCACCCGCGCGGTCGACGTGCTGTTCGGCGCGGCCGGCGGCGGCGCGATCTACGAGCGCAACCCGCTGCAGCGCGCCTTCCGCAACGTGCATGCCGCCAATGCGCACTACGTCCTCAACTGGGATATCAACGGCGCGATGTACGGGCGGGTCGTACTCGGCCTGTCGCCGGACGCGACGCTGTAAAATAGCGAAATCGGGGAACGATTGTGTCAAACGATATACCGGGCGATATCCCGGGCGATATACCGGGCAGCCACCAGGCGGTGGTGCACAGCACCTCGGCCGAGGGGTTCAACGTGCGCGAATTGCGCAACGCGCTCGGCTCTTTCGGCACCGGGGTGACGATCATCACGACCCGCGACCGCGAGGGCAAATTGCACGGCATGACGGCAAACTCGTTCAGCTCGGTATCGCTGAGCCCGCCGCTCGTCTTGTGGAGCGCGTCGCTCTACGCGCAAAGCCTGCCGGCCTTTCAGGAAGGCAATCATTTCGTCGTCAATATCCTCGCCTTCGACCAGATCGAGCTGTCCAACAAATTCGCCAAGCAGAGCGACGACAAGTTCGTCGACGTCGACCACATCATCCCCGATATCGGGGCTCCGATCATTACCGGCTCGGCGGCGCATTTCGAGTGCCGCAGCGAATTCCGCCATTACGGCGGCGACCACATCATCTTCATCGGCCACGTCGAGCGTTTTGCCTATACCGACAAGCCGACGCTGATGTTCTGCCGCGGCAAATACGTCCGCGGCGAACCGATCATGCTGAGCTGAATGCCAACCCGCCAACCGCGAAGAAGTGACCGCCATGCTGTCCCAATCCCAACGCACCGCCTACGACCGCGACGGGTTCATCGTCGTGCCCGATGTCTTCTCCGCCGCCGAGATCGATGAATTGCGGGCGGTGACCGACGGGTTTGTCCAAAGGGCGGCGCGGGTCGGCGCCAATGACGAGGTGTACGACCTCGAAGACTCGCATTCCGCCGCCGAGCCCAGGGTGCGCCGCTTGAAGGCGCCGCATCTGATCGACCCGGCCTATTTCCGCGCCAGCCGCAACGCGCGGGTCGTCGCGATCCTGAAGGATTTGTGGGGCAGCGTCCGTTTCGACACCGGCAAGCTCAACATGAAATCCGCGGGCTACGGCGCGCCCGTAGAATGGCACCAGGACTGGGCGTTCTACCCGCACACCAACGACGATCTCGCCGCGGTCGGTATCATGCTCGACGATGTCGACGACGAAAACGGCCCGATGCTGGTCGTGCCGGGCAGCCACAAGGGACCCGTCTTCGACCATCACGGGCCGAACGGCCGGTTCTGCGGCGCGATGGACCCGGCCCGTTTGGTGCAGGAAGGGCGCGACATCGACCTGTCGC
>DATLTH010000637.1:0-10674 GCA_035533695.1 Allostellaceae bacterium
GTGAAGCCCGACCACGGATGCAGCCCGTCCTGCGGCCGCTCGGCGCTGAACGGCGAGATCGAGCATTTGATGTCGGGCGAGGCCAATTCCGGCCGGGTGCGCGCAAACAATGCCGCTGGCGAGCTGATCATCGCCAGCGGCCCGCGGCGGAACAGGTAATAGTCGAGGCCGGCCTTCAGCTTCTTCGCGTTGCTCAGCATCACGTCGTTGACCGTGACCGGCAGCCGGGACTTGAGCTTGACCGCCGCCGAATAGTGGTCCTGCAGGCTCTGCCCGACCCCCGGCAGGTGCTGCACGACCGGGATGCCGAACTCGGCGAGCTGCGCTTCGGGCCCGATGCCCGACAGCAGTAGCAGCTGCGGCGAGTTGATCGCCCCGCCGCACAGGATGATCTCGCGCCGCGCCCGGGCCGTCATTGTCGTGCCGCCGCGGCGTACGCGGACGCCGACGGCGCGGCGCCCCTGGAACAGGATTGTCTCGGTCAATGCCTCGGTGATGACGCGCAGGTTGGGGCGTTGCATCGCCGGGCGCAGGTAGCCGACGGCGGTCGAGCAGCGGCGGCCGTTGCGGGTCGTCGTCTGGTGATAACCGACGCCGTCCTGGCTTTTGCCGTTGAAGTCGTCGTTGCGCGGAAAGCCGAGGGCGAGGGCGCCGGCAATAAACGCCTCGGCGATCGGGTGAGGTTCGATATCGGAAACCGCGAGCGGACCGCCGGTGCCGTGAAACTCGTCGGCGCCGCGCACCTGATGCTCGGCGCGCCGGAAATAGGGCAAGACGTCGGTCGACGACCACCCGGTATTGCCGAGCTGGCGCCAGTGGTCGAAATCCTCGGCCTGGCCGCGGATGTAGACCATGCCGTTGATCGACGACGACCCGCCCAACACCTTGCCGCGCGGCCAGAACACGCGGCGCCCGGCGGCGCCCTCTTCGGGCTCGGTCTCGTAGCACCAGTTGACCGAGGGGTCGGCGAAGGTCTTGCCGAAGCCCAACGGGATGTGGATCCAGCGGTTCTTGTCCTCGCCGCCGGCCTCGATCAGCACGACCCGGGTCGCCGGGTCCTCGCTCAATCGCGCCGCCACGGCGCAGCCGGCCGAGCCGGCGCCGATCACGATAAAGTCGGCGTCGACGATGGGCTCTGCAGTCGGCATGTCGTTTCCTCCCTCATAAGGCGGAGGATCATAATCGCCCTATGGAGCGCTGCCTTCCACTTTGACGGCGATCTCCTCAATGCCCGTCGCGTTCGTCGCAGCGTTCAACCGCTGCTCGTCATAGCGGCCGATCTCTTGCCGTCCCGCAGCGATCACCGTGGGAAACCACTCTACGCGTCGAAATGTCAGGCCCTTAACCCAATCGCGGGCCGGATATTCGACGAAATGGGATATTACTGCCGCCAATGCGACGCTGGTTCCGATGAACAAGAAATCTCGGGCGATCGGTGTGAGATCTGTAAAGAACCAATCTATGAACATTAAGCATGGAAATTGGACCATATACAGAGAGTATGAAATATTACCAAGATATTTTAGCGGCTGCCGGTTCAGAAATTGTACCACATGCCCTCGGTTCGATGCGCTTGTTATTAATACCAACGCCAAAAAGCAGATGATCGCGCCATCCGGAGCTTTGAACACTTCCAATCCGATGATTGTCGCAGCAGCAGCCCAGAGCGCAATATCGGAACTAATCCACTCAGGGAGCGAGCCTTCCTCCCGCAAGCGATAGAGGACCATGCCGGCAATGAATTCGGGCAGACACCGCACGAGAACCAACGGTGAATTGGTGATATTTCCTGACCCAAGAACGTAATCGGTAAGGCTGACGACCGTCGCGCAGACGGCAAGCGTCAAAAACAGCGCATCGCTCGATTTCGTACGGTACGTCGCCGCGAGGAACGGAAAGAGCAGATAGGCGTGCCACTCCGCACTGATAGACCACGACGCGCCGTTCCAGCACATCGAATATTGCCAGGGCGACTGAAGGAGCATAAGGCTGCTTACCAGACCGCCCCAAGAAAAGGCAGGCTGCACGTTCAGCATCGGCAACAACACGATGAGGATCAGCAGATGCACGGGGTAGATGCGGGCCAGCCGGCATTTGAGGAACGACAGATAGGCCTGTCGCGTCGTGTTCATCTGGCCATAGGCGTGCATCAGCACAAAGCCGCTGAGAAGGAAGAACAGGTCTACGGCGAGGTAGCCCCGGAAGCGCGGCGCGGCGTGAAACACGAGGACTGTCAGCGCGGCAATTCCACGCAGCGAGGTTAGAGCCGGGAGGTTTCGCGCGCTCTCATCACGTTTCATCTGGCGAACCGGTCGCACCGTCAGGGCCAAGGCTGAAAATGTCGTTATCATGATCTCGTTAACATAATCCCCCTAAAGCTTTCCATTGGCGGCGAAACGCGCGAGCAACGCCGCATTTTTAGTCGGGCGAGCATCACGCCCGCCGCGCGGACGCGGGAGAGCGCTGGCGCATTGCTGCGCACCGGCAGCTGGCGTATCGTTGTCCGAGACAATTCGTCGGAGGGATCAGATGGCAAGCGACAACGTTACCCCGGTCGGCGTCAACCACGTCGTGCTCAACGTGCGCGACATCGAGGAATCGCATCGGTTCTGGACCGAGATCATCGGCCTGAAGCAGGTCGGTGAGCTGCATCCCCGCGCCGAGATGGGCAAGACCCCCAAGATGCGCTTCTACAGCGGCGATCACGGCGACGGCAAGCTTACCCACCACGACGTGGCGATCGTCGAAAACCCGAACCTGCCCGCCCCCAAGGACTGGCAGTTGTTCGACGCGCCGGTCGCGCTCAACCACGTCGCGATCGCGATGCCGGGCCGCGACGCGTTCGTCAAGAAACTTGCCGAATTGCAGGCCAAGGGCGTCAAGTTCAACATGCGGGTCAATCACGGCGTGACCCACAGCGTCTACATCAACGACCCCAACGGCTACGGCGTCGAACTGCTCTACGAATTGCCGCGCCAGATGTGGGAAGGCGACATCGACGCCGGCATCAACTATTTCGAGCCCTTGCCGACCGAGGGCGCCGAAGCGCTGACGGACGATCTCGAAAACGCACCCTCGTTCGGCGCCGCCGCCGAATAGCGCGGCCGCCCGGTTCGATCCCGATGACCCTCTCCCCGCCCAGCGGGAAGAGGGTTGCCGGCTGACATGGCCATGCACCGCAATTCGCCTGAAATCCGCCCGCTCGCCGGGTCGATCGGCGCGGAGATTTGCGGCATCGACCTCGCCGGCGAGATTGCGGACGAGACGATCGCCGCGATCCGCCGGGCCTGGCTCGACCATCTGGTGATCTTCTTCCGCGGCCAGAACCTGGCGCCCGCGCAGTTTCTCGCTTTCGCCCGGCGTTTCGGCGAGCCGGTCGAATACCCGTTCCTCAAGGGCCTCGACGGTTTTCCCGCGATCACCCCGGTCATTAAGCTCGAACACGAGCGGGTCAATTTCGGCGGGCTGTGGCACAGCGACACGGCCTATCTCGACACCCCGCCGATGGGCACGATGCTGATCGCGCGCGAGGTGCCGCCCCATGGCGGCGATACCCTGTTCGCCAACATGTACCTCGCCTATGAGAGCCTTTCACCCGGCCTGCGGCGTCTGCTCGACGGCCTCGTCGCGGTCAATGCGTCGTCGAAAGCCGACGTCACCAAGACCCGCGAAGACCGCATGCGCGAGGCCGCCCGCACCGAGGCGCGCAGCGAATACGAGGCCCTGCACCCGGTTGTGCGCACCCACCCAGAGACCGGCCGCAAGGCCCTCTATGTCAATGGCGGGCATACCGTGCGCTTCAACGACATGACCGAAGCCGAGAGCGCGCCGCTGCTCGATTTTCTGGTTGCCCATCTGGCCCGGCCGGAATTCACCTGCCGCTTCCGCTGGGAGCCGGGGTCGCTGGCGTTCTGGGACAACCGCTGCGCCCAGCACAACCCGATCAACGACTACCACGGCTTCCGCCGCGTCATGCACCGGGTAACCCTCGCCGGCGACCGCCCGCGCTGATCTACCCGGCGACGGCGACGCCCTGCACCTCGACCAGCAATTCGGGTCGTGCCAGGCCGGCGACGGTGATCAGCGCGCTCGCCGGGAAGTTGTCGCCGAAGATTTCGCGGCGCAATTGGGTGAAGCGGTCGCCGAAACGCGCGTCGGTGATGAACACGGTCATCGTTACCATGTCGGCGAGACGGGCGCCGGCCTCTTCCAGCGTGCGGCCGAGCCGGGCGAACACCTCGCGCACCTGGCCGTCGAAATCGCCGGTCAGCGAGCGGCCCGAGCCATCCTCGCCCGCCACCTCGCCCGCCACCTGGCCGGCGAGCCAGATCGTGCGGCCCCCTACGGTGATGACTGCCTGCGAATAGCCGCGGGCTTGCGCCGCCTCGCGCTTCAGATTGGTTCGCTTCAGGGCGTCCGGCATCTCTATTCTCCAATTCGGGCTTCGGCCTCGCTATGCTGCGCCCGATGACGAGCGACACAACCCCAATCTTCGACGACATCCGAGCGCATGCCGCCCGGTGGCTCGCCGCCTGGGACGGGCAAGGGCTGCACCGCACAGGGACGGCGGGCGATATGGCCGGCTGCGCCTGGCTGGCACGCGAGGCGGCGGCGCTCGGTGTTGCGGTGGAAACCGAAGAGTTTGTGCTCGACCGCCTCGACCCGGTCTCAGCCTTTCTCGAGCTTGGCGGAGAGCGCATCGCTGCGGTTCCGGCCTTTGACGCCCCGGCGACCGACGCCACCGGGATTGCCGGGCATCTCGGCAGCGAGATCGCCGTCGCCGAATTGTCGCCGCGCGCGGTCTACAGCGGCGAATACGACAGGCTGCGCCGCGGCGGCGGGCATCGCGGCCTGGTGATCCTGTGCACCGGCGACGCCCCCGGCATGGGCCTCTTCAATGCCGAGAGCTTTCGCGCACCCTACGGCATGCCGGCGGTCCATATTGCGAGCGAGGCGCGCAAGGCGGTGCTCGACGCGGCGGCGCATGGCGCACCGGCCCGGCTCGTCGCCGACAGCCGGCGTACCCGCGCGACGGCCGGCAACGTCGTGGTACGGCTCGCGGGCACCAACAAAGGCGGCCCGCCGCTCGTTGTCATGACGCCGCGCAGTTCGTGGTGGCAATCGACGGCGGAACGCGGCGGCGGCATCGTGTGCTGGCTCGAATGCCTGCGCGCGCTGGTCAATGCGCCGCCGGCGCGGCCGGTGGTCTTTGCCGCGACCAGCGGGCATGAGCTCGGCCATCTCGGGCTCGATGATTTCGTCGCCCGCCGCCCAGGCTGGGAAGAAAGCGCGACCTGGGTGCATTGGGGCGCCAACATCGGCGCCGCGGCGGGCAGGTTAACCGTGATGTCGGCGAGCGATGACCTGCGCGACCTCGCCGCCGCCCAACTGGCCGATGCCGGCCATCCCGGCGCGCTGGCAGCGAAGACCGCCGTCCCGAGCGGGGAGACCCGCGACATTCACAAGAAGGGCGGCCGCTATCTGACCTTGGTCGGCACCAACAAATTGTTTCACCTGCCGCAGGACCGCTGGCCCGATGCGGTCGATCTTGCCGCGCTCGCTCCTATCGCCGCCGCGGCCACGAGCGTCGTGCTGAAGCTGGCATGCGGATGATTGCGCCCGCGCGCGACGGCCGATAGGCTCGGCAAAACGCCCGGCCCGTGGCGCCGGGCTTTTGGAGGGACTGACGATGTCCGAGCCGGAATGGTCGCTGCGCGGCGAGTACATGGAGAGCTGCAACTGCGATTACCTGTGTCCCTGCATCTATACGAACCCGCAGGCGCCGGTGACCTACGACCACTGCACGGCGCTGATGGTGTTCCGCATCGATGACGGACGCTCGGGCGCGATGCGGCTCGACGGTCTCAAATTCGCGCTGGTCATCCGCTCGGGCAAGATCATGGCCGACGGCAACTGGATTTTCGGGGTCGTCGTCGACGACAGCGCCAACCCATTGCAGCGGCCGCTGCTCGCCACGATCGCCAGCGGCGAAGCCGGCGGCCCGCCCGCGATGATCCGCCAGCACCTGGTCAGCGACTTCCGCGGCGTCGAGTTCAAGCCGATCGAATTCACCATGGAGGGGCTCACCCGCCGCGCCGCGATCCCGGACGTGGCATCGTTCGAGATCGAGGGCGTCGCCTCGCGCAACCGCAGCGGCGACCCGTATTACATCGACAACACCGGGCATCCGGCGAACCGCCGGCTGGCATTGGCGCGCTCGAAGGAGACCCATGTCCACGGTTTCGGCCTCGACATGGACCTCGCCGGAAGCGGCAATAACGGACATTTCGCGCCGTTCGCCTGGTCGGCCTAGACGCGGCCCCGCGATGCCTGCGCTGCGCATCGCCGTCATCGGCGGCGGCATCGGCGGCCTCAGCGCGGCCTTGTCGTTGCGCCAGGCCGGGTTCGCGGTCGATCTCTACGAACAAGCGCCGGAGCTGACCGAGGTCGGCGGCGGCATCAACATGGGCCCCAACGCGGTGCGCGTGTTGCAGCGCCTCGGCTGCGGACCGGCGCTCGATCGCATCGGCATCCGCCCGCTCGGCACCCACCAGCGGCGCTGGCAGGATGGGCGCACGTTGCAGCAGGCGGCGCTCAACCCGCGCTGCGAAGAGCTTTACGGCGCCCCGCACATGACGATCCACCGCCGCGACCTGCTGGCGGCGATCGCCGAGGGTTTCCCGGCCGAGCATATCCATCTCGGCCACCGGCTCGTCCGGTTCGCCGACACGGGCGAGCGCGTCGAGGCGGCATTCGAGAATGACGTGCAGATCGCGGGTGACGTGCTGGTCGGCGCCGACGGCATCCACTCGACCGTGCAGGCGCTGCTGTTCGGCGCCGAAGACCCGCGATTTGCCGGCTGCGTCGCCTATCGCGGGCTGGTGCCAGCGGAGCGCATCGCCGATCTCGGGCTTGAACTCGGCAACCAGTCGTGGGTCGGCCCGGGCGGCCATTTTGTGCACTATTTCCTGCGGCGCGGCGAACTGCTCAATTTCGTCGGCTGGACCGAGCACGACGAGTGGAACCGCGAGGACTGGACCGACCGCGCGACGATCGAGCGCGCGCAGGCCGCGTTCGCCGGCTGGCACAAGCAGGTCCGGCAGATCATCGCCGCCGCCGACACCTGCTTCATCTGGGCGTTGTTCGACCGCGACCCGCTGCCGCGCTGGTCGAAGGGCCGGGTGACATTGCTCGGCGATTCCTGCCACCCGATGTACCCGTTCATGGGCCAGGGCGCGGCGCAGGCGATCGAGGACGGCGCGGCCTTGGCCGCATGCTTATCGGCGGACGCGAGCGATCCGGCCGCCGCGCTCAGGCGCTACGAGCAGCTGCGCCTGCCGCGAGTCACCCGCATCCAGGCGATGTCGCGCGCCAACAAGACCCGTTTCCACCTGCCCGACGGTCCGGCGCAGCAGGCGCGCGACGCCGAATGGTCACGCGCCGGCGACCGCTCGCCCGATGCCCTGCGCTGGCTCTACGCGCACGACCCCGCGGCATTGCAGGACGCAGCACCAGCGTAACACACCGCATTCCCGGCGATAGCCGGGACCCACGGTTCGACGCCTCAATCAACCGGTAGGTGGGCCCCGGCTTTCGCCGGGGCGCCGGTTGTATGGCGGTGCCGTCTGCCTATTCCGGCTTGCGGCAGTAGACGGCGAGCTTGTTGCCGTCGAGGTCGCGGACATAGCCGGCATAGGCATGCGGCCAGAAGCTGCGCGGCCCGACGGCGCCTTCGTCCTTGCCGCCCGCGGCAAGCGCGGCCTTGTGGAACGCCGCGACGGCGGCCCGGCTCGGCGCCTCGAAGCTGATCGTGCCGCCGTTGGCGACGGTCGCCGGCTTGCCGTCAGCCGGCTTCAGGACCATGAACTCCTCGGTCGTCTGCCCCCAGCACGAGCCCCCGTCGCCGAAATCCTTCAGGCGCTTGCAACCGAGCGGCGCCAAGACGGCGTCATAAAACGCGCGCGCCTTCGCCATATCGTTGGTGCCGACCGTGACATGCGTGAAGATCGCCATGTGTTTCCTCCTCAGGATCCCGCGGTTCAGGACGGCTGTCCGCCGGGCGGCGGGTTGTCGCCCGGCCGCCATTTATCGCCCGATCTGACGAGCGACGCCACCTCGCGCGGATATTCGTCGTCGACCGTGTATTCGTAGCAGCGGATGCACTCGATCTCGGGATGGGCGGCGGCGATGGCGGCGAGCGCCTCGCCCAGCGTCGCGAAATCGCCGGTGAATTGCAGCCGGCTGTTCCACACCACGCGCGCGGCCCGGGTCAGCCGCCCGCGCGTCGGCATGTCGGTCTCCGGCACCCGGTCGAGATAGGCGGTGATCTCAACGAGGAGGATGCCGTCGGCGCGCGTCTCGTCGCGGGTCACCTCGACGCGAAAAGTCTCGTAGGCCATCGCCGGAGCTTATACCGCCGGCCGCGCCGCCGCGCTAACATGACATATCGGTCGCCGGCGGAGCGGGAGAGTTGCCGCTCCCGGCCCCGCAGCATTAACGGCCTGCAGCCATGGAACTGGCAACCGCGCAGCCTGGTGATGGCGGCGATCAGCGCGGTCTTCGCTCCCAGCCCCACCAGGCGCACAGGGCTTCGCCCATGACGAGGTCGAGGTCGCGGCCTTTGAGCCACGGCAGTTCCTCGGTGAACATCGTCACGCACTCTCGCCACGAGCACGGCATCTTGGTGATGTCGGTGCCCCAGAACATGCGGTCGGGGCCGAACGCATCGAACACCTGCCGCAGATAGGGGTGCAATGCCGGGAACGGGTAGGCTTCGCCCGAATAATGCGGCACGCCGGTCGCCTTGACCGCGACGTTGGGGTGCTTTGCCAGGGCCAATAGCGCCGGCATGTGGGTCATCGCCGCCGCGTCTCTCAGCGTCGAGGTCCCGCCGCGCCCGCCGAGGTGGTCGATCGTCAGCTTGAGGCCGGGATGGCGCTCGGCGATTGGGCCGATCTCGGCGAGCGAGTCGGTCGCCAGCATCGCGATCGGCACGCCGGACTTTTCCGCTTCGGCCCACAGCCAGTCGATTGTGCCGTCGGCCAGCCAGCGCCGCATCGGATCGCTGAGAAACCCGTAGCGCAGGCCGAGCATCCCCGGCTGCGTTCGCCAGCCGGCGATGCGGGTGCGGGATTCCGGCCGGTCGAGCGGCACCGCGCCCATGATCGCGAAACGCCCGGGGTAATCCCGCACCGCCTTCAGGGCCATCTCGGTCGAGTTGGGGTCCCAGCCGGGCGGATGAATAATTGCGGCATCGACGCCGCCTTCGTCCATCAAGGCGATGGCTTCTTCGGGGGTGAAATGCGTCACCTGCCGGTGCGACAGATTGCTCGGGAGGCCAGTGCCCCAGGTGTGGATTTGCGCGTCGATGATCTGCATTGCTCGTTCCCCCGCGCTCTACTCGGCCCTCGCCGCTTCTCGGCCGGCGATGTAGCCCTGGCAGACCGCGCGGGCGAGGCCGTGCTGGCTGAAGCCGCCGGCCGACTCGCCGCCGCAATAGAGGCCCGCGATGACATCGCCGTTCATGTCGACGACCCGGCACTTGGCATCGATGCGCAGTCCGGCGCGGGTGTCGTGCACGACCGGGGTCGCCCAGGCGGCGTAGAACGGCGGCCGGGCGATCCTGTACTGCGGCGCGGGCTTGGCGAAATCCTCGTCGACCCCGCTATCGACGAAGGAATTGTAGCGCGCCACGCTGGCCGCGAGGTTCTCGGGCGGCATCGGGACGCGCTGGTATTTCATGACGATCTTCTCGGCAAGATCGGAGAGCCGGTTGGCGGCGAAGAAGAAGCCGGACCCGATATCGACATTGGGCGGATGCGGCTGCCAGCCCTCGCGCTCGACCGCGTCCGCGTCGAAAATCGCCCAGATCGGGCCGCCGCCATTGTGGCCATCATCGATCCCGGCGAGCGCGGCATTGAGGAAGTTGCTCGGGTTGAACCTGGCGTTCTTGGCGTTGAGCCAGCTACCCGGCACATAGGGATCGATCGAGTTGTAGTTGTTGGCGATGTATTGCCCGCCGGTCTCGTCGTAGAAGCGCTTTCCCAGCATGTTGACGAGGATCACATCCTGCCAGTTCGCCACCGGCAGGCCGGTCGCCCGGGCGCGCTCGAAGACCCGGCTGCCCGGCATCCAGCGCAGGTTGCGGTAACTGTACTGGCAGCCGATCGTGCCGGGCTTGGTGACGTTGGCGCCGAATTCGCCGGTCTGGTTGAAGAACCCCCAGAGCGACGCGCCGATCGCCATCGCGGCGAGTTCGCCGCTGGCGTCCTGGTCCGACCACGGCATGCCGGCGAGGCCGCAATACTCCTCGGTCAGGCGCGGGTCGAACATGCGGCGGAAATTGACATTGCCGGTCGAGCCGCCGGTCCCGATGATGACGGCCCGGCGCGCCCGGATGTTCAGCCGCGCTCCGTTGTGGTCGACCGCGATGCCGAGCACCGGGCCGGCATTCGGCATCTGCCGGTAGATCCGGGTCATGCGGTGGTCGAGCAGAATTTCGACCCCGGCCTTCCGGGCGGCGACTTCCAGGGGCCGCATCAGGCCGTTGCCGGAGGAGCGGGTCTTCTGCACCGACGGATCGGCCGGCTGGCCGGTCTGCACCGTCGGCCAGTCGCCGACCATGCAGTGCATCTCGCGCGGCACCGAATTGCCGACCGAGTTGCCGCCGATCGC
>DATLTH010000638.1:0-2074 GCA_035533695.1 Allostellaceae bacterium
AGCAAGGGCCCGGCGGTGCGCGGTCCTCGCGCCCAGGCCGACCGCAAGCTCTATCGCCAGGCGATGACCGCGCTGCTCGGCGACATCGATGGCCTCGCGGTCATCGAGGGGGCGGCCGAGGACCTGCTGCTCGACCCGGCCGGACAGGTCTGCGGGCTGGTGCTCGGCGACGGCAGGCGGATCGCCGCCGGGCGGGTGGTGCTGACCACCGGCACGTTTCTCGGCGGCCTCATCCACATCGGCGCGGAGAAGATCCCCGCCGGGCGCGTCGGCGAGGCGCCGTCGCTCGGCCTGTCGCACACCTTGCGGCAGGCCGGGTTTGCACTCGGCCGGCTCAAGACCGGGACGCCGCCGCGCCTCGACCGCGCGACGATCGACTGGCATGGGCTCGACGTTCAGATGGGCGACGATCCGCCCTCGCCGTTCTCGTTTCTGACCCGGCGTATCACCACGCCGCAAACCGTCTGCCACATCACCGAGACGACGCCGCAGACGCATGCCGTCATCCGCGCCAACCTCGACCGCTCGCCGCTTTATGCCGGCGACATCACCGGGGTCGGGCCGCGCTATTGCCCCTCGATCGAGGACAAAATCGTGCGCTTTGCCGAGCGCGCGCATCACCAGATCTTCCTCGAACCCGAGGGGCTCGACGACGACACGATCTACCCGAACGGGATATCAACTTCACTGCCGCGCGACGCGCAGATGGCGATGATCGCGACGATCCCCGGCCTCGAACATGCCGTGATGCGCCGCCCGGGCTATGCGATCGAATACGATTACGTCGACCCGCGCGAACTCCATCCGACGCTGGAGACGCGGCGCGTCCCCGGGCTCTATCTCGCCGGCCAGATCAACGGTACGACCGGCTACGAGGAGGCGGCGGCGCAGGGGCTCATGGCCGGGCTCAACGCGGCGTTGTCAGCCTCGGGCGCGGCCCCGTTCGTACTCGACCGGGCCGACGCCTATATCGGCGTCCTGATCGACGATCTGGTGACCCGCGGCACCAGCGAGCCCTACCGCATGTTCACTTCGCGCGCCGAATACCGGCTGACCCTGCGCGCCGACAATGCCGACCAGCGGCTGACCGGCAAGGGGATTGCGGTCGGCGCGGTCGGCGGCGAGCGGACCCGCGCCTTTGCCGCGAAGATGGCGGCGCTTGATGCTGCCCGGCAGCACGCGGGCGAACTGCGGCTCAGCCCGACCGCGCTGCGGCGCCACGGGATCGCGGTCAACGCCGACGGGGTGATGCGCTCGGCCGCCGACCTGCTCGCCCATCCCGATATCGACGTGGCGCGGCTCGCCGCGGTGTGGCCCTCGCTCGGCGCGCTTGCCCCGGATATCGCCGAGCAGCTCGAAATCGACGCGCGCTATGCCGGCTATCTCCAACGCCAGGCGCGCGACATCGCCGCCTTTCGCCGCGACGAAGCGTTGCTGCTCCCCGAGACGCTCGATTACGCCGCGGTCGGCAGCCTGTCGGCCGAGATCCGCGGCAAGCTCGCCGCTTCCCGGCCGGCGACCTTGGGCGCCGCCGCGCGCATCTCCGGGGTGACGCCGGCGGCCCTGGTCGCGCTGCTGCAGTATGTCAAGCGCGGCGCTGACATCCGCGCCGCTTGAGCCCGCGGGGTTTGCCGCGCTGGCCGGTGTTTCACGTGAAACACTGGCGCGGCTGGAGGCCTATGCCGAGCTGCTGCGGCAGTGGTCCGCGCGCATCAATCTGGTCGCCGCCAGCACGCTCCCCGATCTGTGGCAGCGGCATTTTCTCGATGCGGCGCAGCTGTTGCCGCTGGTTCCGGCCGGGACGCGCAGCCTCGTCGATCTCGGCAGCGGCGCCGGGTTTCCCGGCCTCGTGCTGGCGGTCATCGGCGTGAGGGGGGTCGAATTGGTCGAGGCCGACGCGCGCAAATGCGCCTTCCTGCGCGAGGCGGCGCGAATCGCCGCCGCCCCCGTCGCGATCCACAACGCGCGAATCGAATCGATGTCGCCGCGCGCCGCGGATGTCGTGACCGCCCGCGCGGTCGCGCCGCTCGACCGGCTTCTCGTTCTGGCAGAGCGGTTTATCGGCGAGCGGACA
>DATLTH010000639.1:0-7401 GCA_035533695.1 Allostellaceae bacterium
CGCCTACAACGCTTCGAAGGGCGCGGTGCGCACCCTGACCAAGGCGGCCGCGGTGCAGCACGGGCGCGACAACATCCGCGTCAACTCGGTGCATCCTGGCCTCATGCCGCCGATGCGCACCTCGGGGCGGACCGCCGACCCGGTGGTGCGCGCGAAGATGCTCGAAGGCGTACCGTTGCGCCGCGACGGAAGGGTCGAGGAGGTGGCGAACGCGGTCTTGTTCCTCGCTTCCGACGAAGCCTCCTACATCACCGGCGTCGAACTCTACGTCGATGGCGGCTTTCTCGCCGTTTGATCGGCGCAGCGCTTACTCGGCCGCGGCGATCTCGACCGGGTCACCCAGATTGAGATTGGCTTTCATATGGCCAAGCGCGTGCAGCAATGATTCGCGCGCGGCCGGCGGCAACCCGGCGCACGCCTCCTCGCGGATTTCGGCGTTGATCGCCAGGACCCGGTCAATGACACCCCAGGCAAGCGGGGTCAGCCACAGCGTGCGGACGCGCCGGTCGGTCTTGTGCGGGCGACGCTCGACGAGGCCTTCCTCGTGCAGGCGGTCGAGCAGGCGGCAAAGGGCGATCGGCTCGATGTCGAGCATCGTCGCGACCGCGGCCTGGCTCAGCCCCTCATTGCGGGCGATGTAAAGCAGCGCGCGCGCCTGGTGGCGGGTGATCGGCAGCCCGGTCTGGCGGGCGCGCCGCTCGAAACGCCGCCGGATCAGTCGCGCCACGTCATGCAGCATGGCCCCGATATTGGGCTGCAGCGCCGCCGGATCGGGGGCGCCTGCCGCGGGCGCGACCATCACGGCATCACTCGGCGGCGCCACGGGAATCCTCCACCAAAACAGGGCGCGGCGCATCGCCCAGCGCCTCGGCAAGGCGCGAGGGGCGCCGCGCGGCGCCGAGCCAGCGGCTCAGCCGGTCGAGATAGAGGTAGATGACCGGCGTCGTATAAAGCGTCAGCCATTGCGAGATCAGCAGACCGCCGATGATCGCGACGCCGAGCGGCTGGCGCAATTCCGAGCCGCCGCCTTGCCCGAAAGCAATCGGCATCGCTCCGAACAATGCGGCAAAGGTCGTCATCATGATCGGCCGGAAGCGCAGCAGGCAGGCTTCGTGGATCGCCTGCTGCGGGCTCTTGCCTTCCAGCCGCTCGGCCTGCAGCGCGAAGTCGATCATCATGATCGCGTTCTTCTTGACGATGCCGATCAACAGGATGATGCCGACGATCGCGATGACCGACAGGTCATAACCCAGCAGCATCAACATCAAGAGCGCGCCGACCCCGGCCGAGGGCAATGCCGACAGGATCGTGAGCGGGTGGATGTAGCTTTCGTAAAGAATGCCGAGCACGATGTAGACGACGAGGATCGCCGCCGCGACCAACAGCGGCATCGACGACAGCGAGGCCTGGAACGCCTGCGCGGTACCCTGGAACGAGGCATTGAGCGTCGCCGGCACGTGCAGTCGGTCGGTCATCGCCTGGATGTGGTCGACCGCCTGGCCGAGCGCGACCCCAGGGGTGAGGTTGAACGACAGCGTCACCGCCGGGAAGATGCCCTGGTGGCTGATCATCAGCGGCTCGGTTTTGCGGGTGAAATGCGCGAAGGTGCTCAGCGGCACCTGCGCGCCGGTGGGGCTCGACACGTAAATTTTCGACAGCAGGTTTGGATCGCGCTGGAACTGCGGCTGCACTTCGAGAACGACCTTGTACTGGTTGGTCGCGGTATAGATCGTCGCGACCTGCCGCTGGCCGAAGGCGTCGTAAAGCGTCTGGTCGATCAGGCTGGCCGACAGTCCGAGACGCGAGGCGGCGTCGCGATCGACCTCGATCGCCAGATGGGCCGCAGCAATCTGCTGATCGGTCGCGACCTGCTGCAACTCCGGCAGCTTTCTCATGCCCGCTTCGATGATGGGCGCCCAATGGTTGAGTTCATCGCTGCTGGTGTCGGTCAAGGTGTATTGATATTGGGTTTTCGACAGTCGGCCGCCGACCGTGATGTTTTGCGGCACCTGCATGAAGAACTTGGCGCCTTCGATGCCCGCTACTTTTTTTCGTATGCGCTGGATGATCTGCTCTGCGTTGGCGTCACGCTCGTCATAGGGCTTCAACCCCCAGAAGATGCGCGCGGTATTCTCCGCGGGATTGTAGGGCGTGGCGCCGTCATAGGAGAAAACGCCCTGGACGCCCGGATCGTGCATGACGATATTGACGACTTGCCGCCGGATCTTGTCGGTCTGGATCATCGAAGCGTCTTGACGAAGGTCGAGCTCGCCAAAGATGAACCCGGTGTCCTGCTGCGGGAAGAAGCCTTTCGGGATCCCGTGATAGCTGGTGTACGGGACCCCGGCATAAAGGACGCCGGTGAAAACCATCAATAGCAGCGTCGCCATCAGCGCGGCGAACTGATGGCGGAACACAAAATTCAACCCGCGATCGTAGCGCCGCAGCACCGCTTGGAAGACGTATTCCGCGCCGCGATTGAAGCGGCCTTTGGGATGCAGCCCCTCCTGCTTCAGAAACAGCGAGCACATGACCGGCGTCAGGGTCAGCGATATCGCCGCCGATGCGATGACCGCGACCGAGACGGTGACGGCAAATTCGCGGAACAGCCGGCCGATGATGCCGCCCATCAGGAACAGCGGCATGAACACCGCGATCAGCGAAAACGTGATCGAAATGATCGTAAAGCCGATCTGCCCGGCCCCCTTGAGCGCGGCTTCGAACGGCCGCATGCCCTGTTCGATGTAGCGCACGATGTTCTCGATCATGACGATCGCATCGTCGACGATAAAGCCGACCGAGATGGTCAGCCCCATCAGCGAGATGTTGTCGAGGCTATAACCCCCGGCATACATGACGCCGAACGTCGCAAGCAGCGACAGCGGCACCGCCAGGCTGGGGATCACCGTCGCCCACAGCGTGCGCAGGAACAGGAAGATCACGATGATGACGAGGCCGACCGTCACCATCATCGTGAACTGCACATCGCGGATCGAGGCGCGGGTGGTCTGCGAGCGGTCGGTCATCAGGTCGACATGGACCGACGGCGGCAGAGACTGTTCCAGCTGGGGTATCAACGCCTTGATTCGATCGACGACGGCGATCGTATTGGCGCCGGGTGCCTTCTCGATGGCGATGCCCTCGGCCCGTTGGTCGCCGAACCATGAGCGGAGCCGCGTGTTCTGCACCGAATCGATGACGTCGCCGACATCCTTGATCCGCACCGGCGCGCCGTTTTTGTAGGCAATGATGACGTTGCCGTACTGCGCGGCATTGAACAGCTGATCGTTGGTATCGAGCGCGATCGCCTCGTGTTCGCCCTCGATCTCGCCTTTGGGGTTGTTCACTGTTGCGTTGGTCAGCGCGTTGCGGACGTCTTCGAGGCCGATCCCCCGCGCTGCAAGCGCCGCCGGGTTGATCTGGACGCGGGCGGCATACGGCATCGCGCCGAAGACAAAGACCTGTCCCACCCCGGGCTCGGTCGACAGCCGGTCCGCGATGATGTTGTTGGCGAATTCGTCGACCTTGTAGGGCGGCACGGCGTCGGAGTGGACGGCGTAGATCAGGACGGCGAAGTTCGCCGGGTTCACTTTGCGGTAGGTCGGCGGGTTGGGCATGTCCTTGGGCAGCAAGCCGCTCGCCGCGTTGATCGCCTGCTGCACGTCCTGCGCCGCGGCGTCGATGTTGCGCGACAGGTCGAACTGCAGAGTGATGGAGGTGACGCCGACGCCGCTCCACGACGTCATCTGGCTCAACGACGGGATCGAGGTGAACTGCGTTTCGAGCGGCGTGGCGATCGCCGACGCCATCGTGCTCGGATTGGCGCCAGGAAGCTGTCCGGTCACGGTGATTGTCGGGAAATCGACATTAGGCACCGCCGCCACCGGCAGCAGATTATAGGCGCCGATCCCGAACACCAGCACCCCGAGCATCAGCAGCGAGGTCGCGATCGGTCGGCGGATAAACGGTTCGGAGATGCTCATCGGCGACCGTCCTTATTCTGAAGGTGCGCGGCCGGCCGCCTGACGCGGCGGCGGGCTCATCCGGCGGCGCCCGGCTTAGGCGCGGTGAGCCGCACGTGCGCGCGGTTGGTCAACCGGTACTGGCCGTCGACGACGACCTTCTCGCCGGGAGATAACCCCTTGGAAATAATGGCGACGCCGTCCTCCACCGCGGCGACCTCAACCGCTCGCCGTTCAACTGTGTCGTCGGGCTTGATGATGTACGCATAGCGGCCCTCGGGGCCTTCCTGCACAGTCTGCGCCGGCACCGTCGGCACCCCCTTGCGCACCTGCAACACGAGCCTGATGTTGACAAACTCGCCCGGCCACAGCCGCTCGTCGTCGTTGGCAAAGGTGGCCTTCAGGTGGATCGTCCCGGTCGCCTGGTCGATCGCGTTGTCGATCAAGCTCAGCTTGCCGGAGGACAGCAGGGTCTTGTTGTCGTCGCCGTAGGCCCGCACCACGAGCGGCGCTATCGCCTGTCGTTCGCGAATTTTGTGGGCCTGATCCTGCGGCAGCGTGAAGCTGAGGTAGATTGGCTTCAGTTGGGCGATTGTGACGAGACCGGTGGTGTCGCTGGCATGGACCAGATTGCCGACATCGACGAGCTGGGCGCCGAGCCGGCCGCTGATCGGAGCGGTGATTGTACAGTAGCCGAGGTTCAGCCGCGCCGCCTCGGCCAGCGCCTTGTCGCTGTCGACCGTCGCCTGGTCTACCGCGACGGCGGCCTTGTCGTTGTCGAATTGCTGCTGCGAGACCGCGAGGTTCGATTTGATGATCTGCGAGTCGCGGGCGAAATTGCGCTGCGCGTTGGCGAGGTTGGCCTGGTCTTTCTCCTGGTTGGCCAGCGTCTGGTCGAACGTCGCCTGATAGGGCCGCGGATCGATCCGGAACAGCGGCGCACCCGCCTTGACCTCCTGCCCCTCGGTGAAATCCGCCGCGACGAGCTGGCCGTCGACCCGACTCTTGATCGTGACCATGTTGTACGCCTGAACCGTGCCGATCGTACTGAGCAGCACCGGGACATCGGCGAGGGTAACGGTGCCGGCGGTGACCGGGATGCCTTGGCCGCCCGCGGATGGCGGTCCGGCGGCAACCGCCGGGGCCGGCTTCACGAACGGCTGGAGCAGCAACGCCGCAACCGACAGGGCGAGGACCGAGAGCCCAGCGATCACAACCCTCCACATGGCAGCGCGCCTCCCCAGCAGCCATAATCGTCCTAATTTATTATAGACCGCCGATACGTTTGGCATCCCCGACATCGCGGCCAAAGGCCGTTCGGTTCACCGGTGCGACATCCTGCCGCGATCGATGAGGATGCCGGACGCGCCGCGAGAGCGCCCCAAGTGCCTCGATCGCGGCGGCTCATCGCCTTCCCTCCGTGGCCGTTCCGCGGCATCATTGGCGCGCGCGTCGGCCGATCGAGCGCGCTCGCATCCTGACGGAGGATTTCGACGATGGCTGCTCACGACGCATTGCGCACGATCTTGCCGGTTGCCGGCCTCGGCCCGGAGCGCGCCGCCAGCGTGGAGATCACCGGCGGCGCCGACCCGGTGTTGCCGACGCCGTTCCGCATCGGCGAGACCAGCGCCGCGGCCCTGGCGGCGACCGGGCTTGCGGCCGCCGATCTGTGGGCGTTGCGTACCGGCCGCCGGCAGCAGGTGGCGGTCGATCTGCGCCAGGCGACGGCGTCGTTGCGCAGCGGCAACTACCTGCAGGTCAACGGAACCAAGGTGCGCGGCGAGCGCGACGAAGTGATGGGGATGTATCCTGCGAAGAACGGGCGGTGGAGTTATGTCCACGCCAATTTCCCGAACCACCGCGCCGCCGCACTGAAGGTGCTCGGCTGCGCAGAGAACAAGGCAGCGGTGCGCGCCGCGGTCGCCGACTGGGATGCGCTCGAGCTCGAGGAGGCGATCATCGCCGCCGGCGGCGCCGGCGGCATGGTCCGCAGTATGGCCGAATGGGCCGCACACAAGCAGGGCATCGCGATCGCCTCCCTGCCGCTGCTGGAGATCGTCAAGATCGGCGACAGCCCCGCCGAAAAGCTGCCGGACGGCGACCGTCCGCTGTCGGGCATCCGAGCCCTCGACCTGACGCGCGTCCTCGCTGGCCCCACCTGCGCCCGCACGCTCGCCGAGCACGGCGCCGACGTGTTGAAGATCACCGCGCCCCATATCGCCTCGCGCGACGACCAGGAACTCGACACCGGCCACGGCAAGTTGTCGGCGCGCCTTGATCTGCGCCAGCCGAAAGATGTGGAAACGCTCAAGGGGCTGGTGCGCGAAGCTGACGTGTTCAGCCAGGGCTACCGGCCGGGGACGCTCGGCAATCGCGGCCTGTCGCCGGAGGAACTGAGCGCGCTGCGGCCCGGGCTGATCTACGTCTCGCTGTGCGCCTTCAGCCATGTCGGGCCGTGGGCCAGTCGGCGCGGCTTTGACACGGTGGTGCAGAATGTCAGCGGGATCACGACGCGCCAGGGCGAAGTGTTCCCCGGCAACGAGCCCGGGCCGCAATTCTACCCGGTTTCGGCGATCGACTATCTGACCGGGTACCTGATGGCGTTCGGCGCGATGGTGGCATTGGCGCGGCGGACCCGCGAAGGCGGCAGCTGGCTGGTGCGCATCTCGCTGGCGCAGACAGGGCGCTGGCTGGTCGGGCGCGGCGAAGTGCCGGAAGCCGAGTTGAGGGACGTGCCGGCCGAGTTCACGGCTGCGGAGTTGGCGCGCTGGACGATGGAGAGCGATGCCCCCGCCGGACGGCTGGCCCATCTCCGGCCGACCGTGCAACTATCCGAGACGCCGCCTCATTGGGCGCGCCCCTCGGTGCCGCTCGGCTACAACGAGCCGGCGTGGCCGCCGCGCCCCTAAAGGCCGCCGCGCCCGCCGCGTGAGGCTCGACGGCGAGAGCCGATCCTATTCCGGCGCGGCTGCCGGCTCGCCGCCGTGACGGCGGGCGAGCCGCGCCATCTCGTCGAGCAATTCGTGCAATGCCTGGTCGGCGCTGTAGGACATCTTGGCGAAGGCGCGCAGAAAGCTGTCGGTGCGCGGCAGCTGAAACAGCGTCTCCTCGCCGTCATTCGGCGTCGTCGCGGTGATCAGCACCACGTTGTCGAAGGGCTGCAGCAACAATTCCTTGAGCGCCTTGCCGGGCCCCGTCACGTATTCGACGACCCGGCAGCGGTCGCTGTCGGGCGTCTCGCCGAGGATCGTCATCCGGTAGGCGGCGCGCGTCGTCGACGCTTCGACCAAGGCGCGCGCGAACGGCCGCAGGAAGGCTTCGTCAAACCCCAGGATCGCGGTCGGCCGATCGTTGCTGACCGACGAGCGCATCTCCAGCGTCGTCCACAGCGATGCGCGGCCCTTGAAATAATCGGCCGAGGCGAGGTCGAGGTTGATCG
>DATLTH010000640.1:0-16569 GCA_035533695.1 Allostellaceae bacterium
CCCGAGCGCGGCGGGACCGACCCGGTGGATCGTCCCGTTGCGGTCGACGGCGTCGGCCGAGAGCAACGCGTCCTTGAATTCGCGTCCGTAAGCGCCGGCGTTGGTCTGGAACCCGCCGCCGACCGTGCCGGGAATGCCGGACAGGAATTCGAGGCCCGCGAGCCCCGCCTGCGCCGCCGTCAGAGCGACGTTCACATCGAGCGCGCCGCCGCCGGCACGCACCTCTTCGTCGGCGACCTCGATGCCGGCAAAGCCGCGGCCGAGGCGGATCGTCACGCCGGGGATGCCGCTGTCACGCACCAGCAGGTTCGAGCCGACCCCGATCACCGTTACCGGCACCGCGCGGGGTAACGCCGCGAGAAACCCGGCCAGGTCGTCAACGTCGGCCGGGCGAAACAGGATTTCGGCCGGACCGCCGACCCGAAACCAGGTGGTGGGCGCGATCGGCGCGTTGGCAACGAGCCGGCCGCGCACCGGCGGGAGTCGGTGGAGCAGCTCTGCCCCGTTCATGCGACGCGGCTCCGCGCATCGAGAGCCGCGAGATCGTCGGGCAGGCTGTTGGCCCAGTTGGTGATCGAGCCGGCGCCGAGGCACACGACGATGTCGCCGGGCCGGGCCAGTTCCCGCAACAGCGGCGCAAGATCCTCCGGGCTCGGCAATGCGGCGGCGTTGCGATGGCCGTGTTCGCGCAACCCGGAGACCAGTGTGTCGCGCGAGATGCCGTCGATCGGCGCTTCGCCCGCCGCGTAGACATCGGCGGCGAGCACCACATCGGCGTCGTTGAAGCAGGTGCAGAATTCCTCGAACAAATTGGCGAGTCTGGTGTAGCGGTGCGGCTGCACGACGGCGATGACGCGGCCGCCAACGATCGCCCGCGCCGCCTTCAGCACCGCCGCGATCTCGACCGGGTGATGGCCGTAATCGTCGATGATCGTGACGCCGTTCCACACGCCGGTCCGGGTAAAGCGCCGGCGGACGCCCTTGAAATTGCGCAATGTCGCGCGCACGACCTCGTCGTCGAGGCCCATTTCCTCGGCGACGGCCAGCACGGTCAGCGAGTTCTGGATGTTGTGTTCGCCGTACATCGGCAGAAACAGATCGGGAATGAGGCGCTCCCCGCCGGTGACGCGGTCGGCGATCACCGCGTCGAAATGGCTGCCGTCGCCGCCGAGCCGCAGGTTGGTCGCGCGGATATTGGCCTGCGGGTTGAAGCCGTAGGTCAGGACGCGCCGCTCCGACAGGCGCGGGATCATCCCCTGCACGGAAGGATGGTCGATGCACAGCACCGCGAAGCCATAGAACGGGATGTTGCCGACAAAGGTCTCGAACGCCTGCTGCAATGCGGCGAGATCGCCGTAGAAATCGAGGTGTTCGGCGTCGATGTTGGTGACGACGGCGATCGTCGCCGGCAGGCGGGTGAAGGTGCCGTCGCTTTCGTCGGCTTCGACGACCATCCAGTCGCCGGCGCCGAGCCGCGTATTGGTGCCGTAGGCGTTGATGATGCCGCCGTTGATCACGGTCGGGTCGAGGCCGGCGGTTTCCAGGAGCGCGCCGATCAACGAGGTTGTCGTCGTCTTGCCGTGGGTCCCGGCGATCGCGATCGACCATTTGAGCCGCATCAGTTCGCCGAGCATCTCGGCGCGGCGCACCACCGGCAGGCGGCGCATCCGCGCCGCCGCGATTTCCGGATTGTCGGGCTTGACCGCCGACGACACGACGACGACCTCGGCATGGTCGATGTTGTCGGCCGTGTGGCCGATCATCACCTGAATGCCGAGCGTTTTGAGCCGGGCTGTGTTGGCGCCCTCGGCGATGCCGCTCATGCCGATGCCGCCGATCCCGACGAAATGAATGGGGCCGATCGATTCGGGCAGCGATCTCATGCCGCGTCCTCCCGGGACCGGCCTAAGGCGAGGACCAGCGCCGCCAGCCGCTCGGCTGCGTCGTCGCCGGCAAAGCCGCATGCCATCGCTGCGGCATGCGCCAAGCCGGGGCCGTCGGCAAGCCGCTTGGCAAGCATGCTTGCCAAGAGGGGCGCGGTCAGCTCGGCTTGCGGCAGCATCCAGCCGGCGCCGGCAGCGGCGAAGGCGCGGGCGTTGGCCGACTGGTGGTCGTCGGTCGCGTGTGGGTAGGGCACCAACAGCGCCGGCCGCCCGACGGCGGCGAGTTCCGCCACGGTCGACGCGCCGGCCCGGCAGATCACCAGCTGCGCTCGCGCCAGACGATCCGGGACATCGGCGAAGAACCGCTGCACCTCGGCCGCGATCCCGGCCTCGGCCAGCGCCGCCGCGACCCGCTCGCAATCCTCCGGCCGCGCCTGCTGGCTGACGCGCAGCGATGCCCGCAGCGCCGCCGGCAAGGCGATCAGCGCCGGGGGCACGATGTCGGCAAAAATCCGCGCGCCCTGGCTGCCGCCCAGGATCAACAGCTCGATCGGCAGGTCCGGCACCGGCGGGCGGTAGGCGATGCCGGCAACCGCGCGGATCAGGGGCCGCACCGGGTTGCCGGTATGAACCGCGCGGGTGCGGTCGATCGGCCGCAGCCCGGCGGTTTCGGCAAAGCCGGTGGCGATATGGCCGACGCGCCGCGCCAAGAGGCGATTGGCGCGGCCGAGCACCGCGTTCTGCTCGTGGATCACCGTCGGCAGACCGAGTTGCGATGCCGCGAGCACCGTCGGGACCGACGGGTAGCCGCCGAACCCGACCACCGCCGCGGGTGCGAGCCGGCGCAGCAAGCGGCGCGCCTGAACGAGGCCGACCGCCATCTCGGCAACGCCGCAGGCGCTCTGGATCGGGCCGCCGCCGAGGCGCCCCGCCCATACTTGCGAGACCGCGACCCCCGGCACCGTCCCGGTAAATGCGTCCGCCCGCCGGTCGGTCGCGAGGTGGACCGCGGCGCCGCGCTCGACCAGGGTCTCGGCGAGCGCCTCGGCCGGGAACAGATGCCCGCCGGTGCCGCCGGCCGCAATCACGATTGTCGGTCCGCGCGGCGGGGTCACAATTCGCTTCCGCCGAGGCGGCGCCGGGTCAGGGCCAGCACCATCCCCATACCGAGCGCCATGGCCAGCATCGATGACCCGCCGTAGGAGATGAACGGCAGCGTCATCCCCTTGGTCGGCATCAGGCGCAATGCCGAGGCCATGTTGATGGCGGCCTGCAGACCGAACTGGACCAGCAATCCGGTTGCCGACAGCACCACGAACAGATTGCCCTCCTGCAGCAGTCGCGAAAAGCCGCGCAACACGATGAACGCAAAGACCGCGATCACCAGCGTGCAAACAATGAGCCCGAACTCTTCGCCGGTGACGGCAAACACAAAGTCGGCATGCGCATCGGGCAAGACGTCCTTGATCGTCCCCTCGCCGGGGCCGCGGCCCCAAACGCCGCCATTGACGAACGCCTCGATCGAGCGGTTGACCTGATAGCTGTCGCCGGCGGCCGGATCGAGAAAGCGGTTGACCCGGCTGGTTACGTGGGGCAGCCACAGATATGCGGCGGCGAGGCCGCCGACCCCGGCCACCATGCCGCTCGCCACCCAGTAGAGCCGCAGCCCGGCCATGAAGAATTGTGCGAACCAGACGGCCGCCACCACCACCGCCATGCCGAAATCGGGCTGCTTGATCAGCATCGCGATGAGCAGCAGCAACAGAGCGATCGAGATCGCGTTGCCCGGAAAGGCGGGGCGTTCCTTCTGCTCGGCAAACAACCAGGCAGCGACAATCGCAAAGGTCGGCTTGATGAATTCCGACGGCTGCAACGACAGACCGGGCAGACTGATCCAGCGCCGCGCGCCCTTGATCTCGACCCCGACCACGAAGGTCATGACGAGCAGCGCAAGGGCGATCGCAAAGCCGACAAACGCGATCCGCCGCACCGCGCGCGGCGGCGCCAGCGACACCCCGAAGATGATCGCCAGGGCGATCGGCATCGCCGCCAGCTGTCGGTCGAAGAAGTGCAGCGGCGCATAGCCCAGACGCTCAGCGACAGCCGGGCTCGCCGCCATGCTCATCACCACACCGAAGCCGATCAGCAGAACGAGCGCGCCGAGGCTCCAGCGGTCGACCGTCCACCACCAGCGGGCAACCGGCCTCTGATCGATGCGCGCAAACATCATCGGGCATCGCCCTCCGCGCTACCGCAATCCCCGGCATCAACCTCGGCGACGAGCCGGCGAAAGGCGTCGCCGCGTTCCTCGAAATTGGCGAACTGGTCGTAGGAGGCGCAGGCCGGCGACAGCAGCACGACCGCGTTCTCCACGCCGTCGTGGCGTGCCTGCGCCGATGCCGCCGCCACCGCGGCAGCGAGATCGCCGCATTTCGTCAAGGGGACCGAGCTGCCCAGCGTCGCTGCAAACTCCTCCGTCGCGGTCCCGATCAGGTAGGCGTGCCGCACGCGCTCGAAATATGGGACGAGCGATGCGATCCCCCCGGCCTTGGGCAATCCGCCGGCAATCCAATAGATCGGGTCATAGCACGCGAGCGCCTTTTCGGCCGCATCCGCGTTGGTCGCCTTTGAATCGTTGACAAACCGTACCCCATCGATCGTCGCCACCAGTTCCTGGCGGTGCGCGAGGCCGGGGAATGAGCGAATCGCCCGGGCCGCGTCGTCCGCTGCGACCCCCGCCGTGCGCGCGACGGCATAGGCAGCGGCGGCGTTCTGCCAATTGTGCGATCCCGGCAGGCGCTCGGCTGCGGCGAGGTCGAGAACCTGGACCAGCCGCGGGCCGGTGGCATCGACGAGCCAGCCCTGGTCAACATAGACGCCGCCGGGCGCCTTCTGCGTCACCGAGACCGGCACGACCCGGGCGCGGCCGGCCTGCCTCAATTCGTTGCACAAATCATGGCAGATCGGATCGTCGATCCCGACGATCGCCGTCATGCCGCGGCGCTGGCCCGCGAAAATGCGCCGCTTCGCAGCGACATATCCCGCCATCCCGCCGTGCCGGTCGAGATGGTCGGGCGTGATGTTCAGCAAGACGCCGATATCGAACACCAGCGTTGCGAGCAGCTCGAGCTGGAACGAGCTCAGTTCGAGCACATAGAGGCCGTCCGCGCCGAGCGGCATCAGCGACAGGACCGGGGTGCCGAGATTGCCGCCGACCGCGACAATCCGCCCGCAGGCGGCGAGGATGTGGCCGACCAGCGCGGTTGTCGTCGATTTGCCGTTGGTCCCGGTGATGCCGATATAGCGCGCCGCCTTCTGGGCCCGGCCGAGCAGCTCGATGTCGCCGATGATGTCGACGCCGGCCGCGCGGGCTTGCATGACCGCCGGGTGCGGCTCGGGGAAGCTGTGCGGGATGCCGGGCGACAGGATCAGCGCGGCAATGCCGCGCCAGTCGAGCGCTGCCGGATCGCACAGCGGGATGTCGCCCGCCGCATCGCGCGCCGCCGGGTTGTCGTCCCAACCGATGATTTCAGCGCCGCCTGCCGCCAGAGCGCGGGCGGCGGCACGGCCCGAACGCGCCAGGCCCAGCACCGCGACCCGCCTGCCGGCAAAGCTGTCGACGACGATCATCGCGCGCTACCGCAATTTCAGCGTCGCCAGCCCCGCGATCGCCAGGATCACGGCGATGATCCAGAACCGGATCACGATTTTCGACTCCTCCCAGCCCAGCTGCTCGAAATGGTGATGCAACGGCGCCATGCGAAACACCCGCCGCCCGGTCATCTTGAAGCTCGCGACCTGCACGATGACCGACACCGCCTCGAGGACGAACAGGCCGCCGATGATCGCCAGCACCAGTTCGTGCTTCGTGACGACGCTGATGGTGCCGAGCGCGGCGCCGATCGCCAGCGATCCGGTGTCCCCCATGAAGACGCTGGCCGGTGGCGCGTTGAACCACAGAAAGCCGAGGCTCGCGCCGACCAGCGCGCCGCAAAACACCATCAGTTCGTCGGCGCCCGGGACGTGGTGCAGCTGCAGATAATTAGCGTACACCGCGTTGCCGACGAAATAGGTGATCAGCGCGAAGGATGCGGCCGCGATCATCGCCGGCCCGATCGCCAGGCCGTCGAGCCCGTCCGTCAGATTGACCGCGTTGGAGGCGCCGACGATGACCAGCACCCCGAACGGCAGAAAGAACCAGCCGAGATAGAACAGCGTGTTCTTGAAGAACGGCACAGCCAGCGTATTGGCCAGCGGCTGCCGCATGATGAAGGCCAGCGCGACGCAGGCTGCGACCGCGAGGATCATCTCGATCAGGAGCTTGAGCCGGCCGGGCAGCCCGTGATGCGAGCGGCGCGTCAGCTTGCGGTAGTCGTCGAGAAAGCCGATCAGGCCAAAGCTGACCGTCGTCGCCAGCACGACCCACACATAGGGGTTGGCGAGATCGGCCCACAGCAATGTCGATACGCTCAGCGCGAGGAGGATCAAAAATCCGCCCATCGTCGGCGTACCCTTTTTGCGCAGCAGATGCCCCGCGGGGCCATCGGTGCGTATCGGCTGCCCCTCGCCCTGCTTCGACTTGAGCCAGGCGATGATCTGCGGCCCGAAGATGAAGCTGATCAGCAGCGCCGTGACGACCGCCCCTCCGCAACGGAGGGTGATGTAGCGCAGCAAATTGAGCGCGTGGAACTGGTCCGACAGCGGATAGAGGAAATAGAGCATCGGGTCATGTTTCGGTGGACATCGCCGGCGGGCCCAGAGGCTCGATGCTATGGTCGATGCCACTGGAGCAGCTAGGCATAAACAGTTCCGCGGAGGCCGACAACCCGGCGCACTCGTTCACCTCGCGGCAATTTCGGCGAGCGCCTGGCATGCCACGTCGACATCGTCGAACGGCAGGATTTCGGCGCCGACGATCTGCCCGGTTTCGTGGCCCTTGCCGGCGATCACCAGCACGTCGCCGCGGTGCAGCTCGGCGATCGCTGCGGCGATCGCCTCACGCCGGTCGCCGATCTCAACCGCGCCCGGCGCGGCATCGAGGATCGCGCGGCGAATCGCCGCCGGCTGCTCGCTGCGCGGATTGTCGTCGGTGACATAGATTCGGTCGGCCAGTTCGGCCGTCACCCGGCCCATCAACGGGCGCTTGCCGCGGTCGCGGTCGCCGCCGGCGCCGAACACGATCGACAGCCGTCCCGCGGCATGTGGGCGCAGCGCGGCAAGCACCGTCGCCAGCGCGTCGGGCGTGTGGGCGTAATCGACAAAGACCGCGGCGCCGGAAGCGGTCTCGCCGACGAGCTGCAGCCGCCCCGGCACGCCGCCGAGCCGAGGCAGGACGCTCAGTGCGGCGTCCAGCGCGGTGCCGGTCGCGACGACGAGGCCGAGGGCGGCAAACGCATTCATCGCCTGGAAGGCTCCGACCAGCGGCAGCTCGATATCGTGTCGCCGGCCGAACAGATCGGCCGCGATGCGTTGCCCGAAGGGGCGCGGCGCGCGATCAGCGATGCGCAACTCGGCCGCCGCCGCACCGCCGTAGCCGATCACCTTGTGGCCGCGCTCGCGGCACAGCGCCGCAAGGCGAGGGAATTCCGGCCCATCGGCGTTGAGAATAGCCGAGCCGCCCGGGGTCAGCAGCGTCGTGAACAGGCGCTCCTTGGCGGCGCGGTACGACGCCATGTCGCCGTGGTAGTCGAGATGGTCGCGGGTCAAATTGGTGAACGCCGCCGCCGCAACCGCGACGCCGTCGAGGCGGAATTGCGCGAGCCCGTGGCTCGACGCTTCGAGGGCCACGTGTTCGATGCCGGCTCCCGCCAATTCCGCCAGATCGCGGTGCAGGTCAACCGGGTCGGGGGTGGTCAGCGCGCCGGGGCGCCGTCCGGCGGGCGAGATCAGGCCGAGCGTGCCGATGCTCGCCGCCTTGTGACCGGTGGCCGCCCAGAGTTCGCGGGCGAAATGGGCAACCGAAGTCTTGCCGTTGGTGCCGGTGACGGCGGCGATGATGCGCGGCTGGCGGCGATAAAAGCGCGCGGCGAGAAGGGCGAGGCGGCGCTGCGGATTGGGGTCGGCGATGATCGCCACGCGGCGGCTTTTGTCCGGGTCGAGCGCCAGCGCCGCCGGGTCGTCGGTCAGGATCGCGACGGCGCCGTTGGCGACGGCGTCACCGGCGAACGCGCGGCCATCCCGCGCCGTCCCGCGCAATGCCGCAAACAAAAAGCCGGGCTTGACCCGGCGCGAATCGGCGGTAAGGCCGGCGATCTCGCAGCCGGCCGGGCCCGGGACGCCCGCCATGCCCGTCAGCTCAATAAGCCTCAATCTTTTTGCCCATCAGGCTGCGCACCGCCAAGGCCTGGACAATCGCCGGCGATGTCTGGTCGACCGGCGGCACGCCGAGGATCGGCGCGATGCGCTGGATGATGCGGCCGGTTGCCGGCACCACCGTCCACCCGGCGGTCGCATATCCGTGGCTGGCTTTGGTGCCGTGCGGCTCGTCGACCAGGGTCATCACCACATATTTCGGATCCTGCATCGGAAAGACGCCAACAAAATCCGACATCAGCTTTTTCAGCTCGTAGCGGCCGTTCTGGTTTTTTTCCGCGGTGCCGGTCTTGCCGCCGACGACATAGCCGGGAACGTTGGCAAACCTCGCCGTACCATATTCGACGACGAGCCGCAGCAGCTTGCGCATCTCCTCGGAGGTCTTCTGCGAGATCACCCGCTTACCTGCGGGCACCGTGCCGGGGGGCAACGCCAATAATGTCGGCGGCCGCAGGATGCCGCCGTTGACGATCGCCGAGACCGCGGTCGCGACGTGCAGCGGGCTGACCGAAATCCCGTGGCCGTAGGCGATCGTGATGACGTTGACCTCGCGCCACGGGTTCGGGAACTGCGGCGTCGACACCTTGTCGAACGACACCGGTTCCGGCTTGAGGAGCCCGAGGCGCGCCAGGAACGCGCGCTGCCGCTCGGCTCCGGCCTCCAACGCCATGCGGGCCGAGCCGATGTTTGACGAATACATGAAGATTTCGGGGACGCTCAGCATCCGGTGCTTGCCATGATAATCGGTGATCGTGAAGCGGCCGATATGGATCGGATGGATCGCGTCATAGGTCCTTGTCAGCGACGTGGTGCCGGCATCGAGCGCCATCGCCGTGTTAAAAATCTTGAACGTCGAGCCCATCTCGTAATCGCCGAGCGTGATCTTGTTGAAGGTCCGCTCCTTCTCCTCGGCCGGCGGCAGGTTGGGGTCGGCCCGGCCGGGATGATTGGGATCGAAATCCGGCAACGACACCATCCCAATAATCTCGCCGGTGCGCACATTCATGACGATGCCGGCGGCGCCCTTGGCGCTGAAATCATTGACAACCTTGGTCAATTCTTCATGCAGGATAAACTGCACCCGGACATCGAGCGACAACCGGATCGGCCCTGGGCTCGCCTTCAGCGTTGTGTCGAGCGCCCGCTCGATCCCGGCCAGCCCGTTATTGTCGATGCCGCAGAACCCGACGGCGTGCGCGGCCAGGTCGCCGAACGGGTATACCCGCCGGTCCTCGTGCCTGAACTGCAGCCCCGGAATGCCGAGGCGATTGATCTCGTACTCCTGGCGCGGGGTCAACTGGCGCTTGATCCACACAAAGCTCTTGCCCGAGGTTAATTTGGCATAGATTTCGGCGGGATCGAGCTGCGGCAATACCGAGGTGATGGCGCGGACCGCCGCGCGCGCATCGATGATCTGGCGCGGATCGGCGTAGAGCGACGGGCTGGTAAGCGTCGTCGCCAGGAGCCTGCCGTTTCGGTCGATGATGTCGGCACGCAGCGGCGGCGTAGCGGTCATGCCGGGGCGCACGGCATGCGATTCGGCATTGATCCCGGATAGCAGGACCACATCCGCGAGGCGCAGCGCGACGACGACAAAAACGACAGCGAACAGCGCCGCAGTCAGCACCAGCCGGCTGCGGCAGGTTTCCAGCACGATGGCCTGGCGCTCGTCGGTGACCAGCGGCGTACACGGCGGCGGCCGAAAATGCCGCGGTCGGCACGGGTTCTCGTCGAGGCGCTGGGCCGACAGCATCACTTGGCCTCGGCAATCTGGGCGATCAGCGCGTCGAGCGAGTTGGGCGCGGTGTTCGGCTCGGCTCTCGCCAGCTGCACCGGGGCGGCGGAGATCGGGGCAGCGGAGATCGGGGTAGCGGAGATCGGGGTAGCGGAGATCGGGGCCGCAGCCGGGGCGGGTACCGGACCGTCCGCGACCGGCGCGATCGCGGGTTGGTTCGCCGCGGCCGGTGGCGCGGTCGGTGGCGCGGTCGGTGGCGCGGCCGGCTCGGGGTTTGTTGCGGCCGCCTGCGCGATCAGCGCGTCGAGCGAGATTGGCGCGGTACTCGGCTCAGTTGTCGCCGGCGGCGCCGCGGCGGCGGGGCTGTATGCCACCGGCGCGATCGCGGATTGGCTCGCCGGGGGCGGCGCGGCCGGTTCGGGGCTTGCTGCGACCACCACATCGGGCGCCGGCGCCGGGGCTGGAGCTGGAGCACGCAGCGGAATGTCGGCAATGCTTTGCTGCAATTGCTTGGCGGTGATCGGGACCAGTCCGAGGAAACGCTGGTTCAGCTCGGCCAGTCGCTCGGGCTGGTTGAGATAGGTCCATTCGGCGTTCAGGACCCGGATTTCCTGCCGCTCGGCGACCGTTTGTTTGCGCACCCGGTTCAGCTCGTCCTCGACGTTCTGCACCGCATATTTGACCGTGAAGGTGGTGAGCCCGGCGCCCAGCACCAGCACGAACCAAACCATGATGCCGAGCCGCTTCATCGGGCCAAATTCCCGGCGGGCGGGCGGGCCAACTCCCGCGCGTCGGCGGGGATCGGCCAGGGCGCCGCCGCGGTGCGCTCCGCCGCCCGCAATCGGGCCGAGCGCGCCCGCGGGTTGCGCGCGATCTCGTCGGCGTCGGGGCGGACCGCCCGGCGGGTCAGCAGGCCGAAGCTCGGCAATGGCATGCCGGGCGGCGGCGGGGCATGCCGCGAGACCGAGGCGGCCGCTCCGCTGCGCGACCGCAGAAAGCCCTTGACCCGCGCGTCTTCGAGCGAATGGAAGGCGACGACCGCGAGTCTGCCGCCCGGCATCAGCATCCGCTCGGCTCCGACAAGGCCGCGATCCAGTTCGCCAAGCTCGTCGTTGACCGCGATGCGCAACGCCTGGAAGGTGCGGGTCGCGGCGTCGAGGCCGGGTTCACGGGTCGGCACGGCGGCGCGCACGATCTCGGCAAGCTCGCCGGTGCGGCGCAATGGCCCGCGCCGGCGGGCTGCGACGATCGCGCGGGCGACGCGGCGAGCAAAGCGCTCCTCGCCGAGCGAGCGGATCAATCCCGCCAGCTCGTCCTCCGAAAGCCGGGCGACGAGATCGGCCGCGCTCTCGCCCGCGCCGCTCATCCGCATGTCGAGCGGGCCGTCATGGCGGAACGAGAAGCCGCGCTCGGCATCGTCAAGCTGCGGCGAGGAAACCCCGAGATCGAGAGCGATGCCGGCGATCGGATCGGGCCTGACCGCGTCGACCAGCCGTTCGATATCGCCGAATCGGCCCTCGACCAGCGTCAGCCGGCCCGGATGCCGGGCGGCGAGCGCCGCGCCGCGCCGCACCGCATCCGGATCGCGGTCGATGCCGAGCACCCGGCACTGCGCGGCGGCAAGCAGGGCCGCGCTGTAGCCGCCGGCGCCGAAGGTGCCGTCGACATAGGTCGCGCCGTCGCGCGGCTCCAGTACCGCGAGGACCGCGCCGAGCAGGACCGGGAAATGCTGAAGAGGCGGGATATCCCGACCGGGCGGCACCGCCCGGCGGGGCGAATCGGCGACGCGCGGCGGCCGCCTTTTTGTCATATGTCGCGCCGCGCCGCGCCGCCGCGCGGCGGCAAGGTCGTGCCCTGGCGGCGTGCGCGCTCGCGCACCGCGGCGCTATGCGCCTCGTAGTGCGCCGGGTTCCACAGCTGAAACATCGCGCCGAGTCCGACAAACGCCACATCGCCCGCGATGTGCGCGTGCGCCTTCAAATTTTCCGGCAGGATGACGCGGCCCTCGCCGTCGATCGTCAGCGGGTGCGCGTCGGCGAATAGTTGTGACAGGTTCTCGTGTTCTTCCGAAAACTGCTCGATCGTTTCGATGCGGTCCTGCATTTCCTCCATCCGGTCGCTGCCGGTGCATTCGAGCGCCGGCAGCCGGATCGACGGAAACGCGATAACCAGATTGGCTTGACGATGGGTCGCGAGGGTGGAGCGAAAGGTCGCCGGCACAGAAACTCGCCCCTTGCGGTCGACCTTGTTCACATAAGTGGAAAGAAAGAGTTCCACTTGCTTCCCCCAACGCTCCCCCACAGGCGTCCGGCAAGGGGCGGGCCCGGTAGCTGCACCATCGAGTTCCCCCCAGAACGATGGTGCTCGCCCATGGGTGTATATGGGATATCATGGGCAAACGTGGGGCGTCAACCATTTTTCGAATAAAAAAGCACATTTCAAAATGTTCGGCCTTCACGCAAGCCGGATACAGCATGTAGTCCACAACAGAACCGCTGACGTTGCGAGAGGAAACAAAGTTCTCATTCTGTTCTCTACGGTTGTGACATGGCGGCTGCCAGGGCGCGTCGCGGAGCAGGTGCCGCGATTCGCCCCCTGAGGTTGGTCACGCAACAGACACAATTGGTATTAGTAGTAGGTTGGGTCGAGCGCAAGCACAAAATATCGCCCGATACAAGCCTGCCATTAGAGTTGGGCTAGGGCGCGGTCCAGGCGGTAAGCGCGGCGAATGCCCGGTCGCGGGTGGCGCCGAACCAGACGTTGACATGCGCGGCCCCGGCGACCTCGATCATCGTCTTGGGCTGGTGCGCGGCGCGGTAGAGGCGCCGCGCCTCGGCAATCGGGATGGCCCGGTCGGCGGTGCCGTGCAGGATCATCACCGGCACATGGACCCTGCCGATCAGCGCTTCCGAATCGAGCGGGTCGGCCATCAACAGCCGGTACGGCAGGAATGGCCGGCGCAACGCGAACAGCCGCACCACCGAAGCGTAGGGCGAGTTGAGCAAGACGCCGGCGACCGGGCGGTCCACCGCCAACGCAATCGCCGGCCAGGTGCCGAGGCTCTCGCCGATGACGGCGATTTTTGCATCGGGCGCCGCGTGCCGCACGAAATCGAAGGCGGCGCGCGCGTCGGCCCTGAGCCCCTCCTCGCTCGGCGTCCCGGTCGAGGCGCCGTTGCCGCGGTAGTCGATGCCGAGCACGCCGAATCGGTGCGCGGCAAGGTCGGCGAAGAACCCGGCATAGTCGGACACGACGACGCCTTTGCCGGTCAGCACAATGATCGCGCCGTGTCCGGGCGGGGGCGCGCTCCACCACCCATAGAGATGCTCGCCGTCGGCGGTCGCGATCGTGACTTCGGCGACGCCTTTGAGGCCAGCGGCCGCGGGCGAGGTGCTGGCCCGGTGCATCGGCTGAAACACAAAGGCGCGCTCGTTCCTGGCAAACCACACGCACAACCCGCCATAGCCGATGCCGGCGAGCACCAGCAGCGCGAGAAGCGCCGCCGCTACGATCCTTGCGACGGCGCGGCCGCAGGGCATCACCCGCTCAGCGGCGGAAACACATGGTGGCCGTCGGCGCCGAGCGGCAAAGGCTGCACGCTCGCCGCTTCCTGCGGGGCCAGCGATCCGTAGAGGTGCGGGAAAAGCTCGCCGCCGCGCGACCGCTCCCAGCGCAGCCGCGGTCCAAGCCGCGCCGCCTCTACCGCGATCAGCACCAGCCCGGCCTGCCCTGCGCGGTGGCGGCGAGCGCTCTCGGCGATCTGTGCCGCGGTGGAGAAATGGATGAACCCGTCGCGGCGGTCATCCTCGGTGCCGGTGTAGGAGCCGCCGGCCGCCGCCGCCCATGCCTCGGCCGGGCACATGTGGTAGATCATTGTGGTCATGGCACGATGCTATCGCTCTTCTCGCCGGTCGCCATCCACAAATCCCCGTGCCCGGACTTGCTCGGTCAAGCCCGGCCAGGGGGAGTAAGCGCGGCAACGGCAGGACGGGATGGCAATCGCGGAATCGCTCGATCGCGTCCTGGTGCCGCGCGTCCCGGCACTGGTCGCGGGCTTTCGCGAGATCGTGTGGCTGTCGCCCGAAGGCGAGATCGAGGCGTTGTCGCCGGCCGAGGCACGCCTGCGGCTGGAGGTCGAGACCCCGATGGTATGCCACGCGCGGGCGGTCGCGCGGCGGCTCGACATGGCCGGATTCGCCGCCTTCGACCTCCTCGAACTCTTCGCCTTTGTCCGGCCGGCGCAGTTTTGCGTGCCGACGCCGCGCGGCCTCGCCGCCGCGCTCGGCCTCGCCATGCCGCGCAATATGGTCGAGAGCTGCGTCGCGCTCGCCACCGCCGCGCGCGCCTTGTTGCAGCAACTCCAGGCCGAGGGCGAGCCCGATCTGCGCGCCCTCGCCGAGGCGGCCGAGCGCGCCGGCTGGAGCTGGGGTTCGGCGGTGCTCGCGGCGTTGCCGCCGGCCGCCCCCGACGTGCTGCGCCGGGCCGCCGGTTTGCGGGTCTGGCAGCGCCTCGCCGAATGGCAGGAGCGCCCGCCGCCGCCCCCGCCCGGCAATGCGCCGGTCTCCTCCGAGGACGCGCGGACGCGATTGGCCGCGCTGCTCGGCGTCGATTCCGAGGCGCGGCCGCAGCAGGCCGATTACGCCGCCGCGATCGCCGCCGCCTTCGCACCGCGCGACCGGGCCGGGTCGCCGCAGGCGGTGCTGGCCGAAGCCGGCACCGGGGTCGGCAAGACTTTGGGCTATATCGCGCCGGCGAGCCTATGGGCCGAGCGCAATCAGGGCGCGGTGTGGATCTCGACCTATACCCGCAACCTGCAAAGCCAGATCTCCAGTGAACTGGACCGGCTCTACCCCGACCCGGCGCAGAAGCGCCGCCGCGTCGTCGTGCGCAAGGGACGCGAGAATTTCCTGTGCCTGCTGAACTACGAAGACGCGGTTCGCGCCGCGAACGCCCGGGCGGCGCCGTCGGTCGCGCCGCTCGCCCTGATCGCCCGGTGGATCGGCGCAACCGAGTCCGGTGACCTGGTCGGCGGCGATTTGCCGGGCTGGCTGGCCGAGCTGATCGGCCGCGGCCGGGTCAATGCGCTGGCCGACCGCCGCGGCGAATGCATCCATTCGGCCTGCCCGCATTTCCACCGCTGCTTTGTCGAAAAGAACGTGCGCGCCGCGCGTCATGCCCGCCTCGTCGTCGCCAACCACGCCCTTGTCATGGCGCAGGCGGCCCTGGGCGGCCTGGACGACGGCAACGTACCGACCCGCTACGTATTCGACGAGGGGCACCACCTGCTCGATGCCGCCGATGCCGCCTTCTCGGTGCGGCTGTCCGGCCAGGAGGGGCGCGAATTGCGGCGCTGGCTCTTGGGGGCCGAGGCCGGACGGTCGCGGGCGCGCGGCCTGCAGCGCCGCATCGGCGATCTGGTCGAAGCCGACGAGGAATCCGGCTCGGCGTTGATCGAGGCCCTGGTTGCCGCCCGCGTTCTGCCCGCCGACGGCTGGCATCAGCGGGTCGCGGAGGGCCGCGGGCTGCCGGGCTTCGAGAGTTTTCTCGCGCTGGTGCGCCGCCAGGTATTGGCGCGCGCGGCGAACGGCGATCAGGGCTACGGCATCGAAGCGGAGGCGCGCCCGCCGATCGACGGGCTCGTCGAGGCGGCGGGGCGGCTCGCCGTCGGCCTCGACCGGCTCGCCGCCGCATTGCGCCTGCTGGCGACGGTCCTGCGCCGGCAGCTCGAGGACGCCGAGAACCCGCCCGAACCCGGTCTGCGACAGCGCCTCGACGCGGCGATCCGCGGCCTCGAACGCCGCGCCGAGCAGCAGCTCGGCGGCTGGTGCGCATTGCTGCGCGACCTCGGCATGATGCCGCGGTCCGAAACCGTCGAGTGGCTGGCGCTCGACCGCACCGACGGCGCGGAAATGGATGTCGCGGTCAACCGCAACTGGATCGACCCGGGCATCCCCTTTGCCGAAGCGGTGGCGGCGCCGGCGCACGGGATCGCCGTCACCTCGGCGACGCTGACCGACGGCGAAGCAGACCCGGCGATCGCCTGGCAGGCGGCCGAAGCCGCCACCGGGCTGCGCCATCTGCCGGAAAGCCCGCAGGCCGCCCGCATCGCGTCCCCGTTCGACTACGCGGCGCAGACCCGCATCCTGATCGTCACCGACATCCCGCGCGACGATTTGGGCCAGGTGGCCGCCGCCTTCGCCGCGTTGATGGGCGCCGCCAAGGGTGGGGCGCTCGGCCTCTTCACGGCGATCGCCCGGCTGCGCGCCGTGCATCAGCGGATCGCCGCGGCGCTTGAAGCCCAGGGCCTATTGCTCCTCGCCCAGCATGTCGATGCAATGGCGACCGCGACCCTGGTGGACATTTTTCGCGCCGAGGAGGATTCGTGCCTGCTCGGCACCGATGCGGTGCGCGACGGGGTCGACGTGCCCGGCCGCTCGTTGCGCCTCATTGTTTTCGACCGGGTGCCGTGGCCGCGCCCCGACATCCTGCACCGCGCAAGGAAGCCGGTGTTCGGCGGCGCGCAGTATGACGACCGGATCACCCGGCTGCGGCTGCGCCAGGCCTATGGCAGGCTGGTGCGGCGGGCCGACGACCGCGGCGTCTTCGCGATGCTCGACCGGGCATTGCCGTCGCGGCTGC
>DATLTH010000641.1:0-10086 GCA_035533695.1 Allostellaceae bacterium
GTTTAGTGGCCGGAGGCAAATTTCAATAGCGCGAACGAAAGCCCGATTGCGCCGGCGAAGACGGTCACGATGATCGCCGCCTGCATGAACACGAGCTGAAAGGTCGTCGGCATGTTCGATAGCTTGCCCTTGATCTCCGCCAAATCCAGGCGGATCGCATCGACGGCGCTTTCAAGGTGGGCGAGGCGAGCCTCTACGTTCGGGTCGTCGGGACCCGAGCCGCCCGCCGTCGGGAACCGACCGCGGACGACTACATCGTCCGGCGGCGAGCCTTGCGCCATTCGTCGAAGACCCCAAAAAGGATATTTACGGTATTACCACAATTATCGCAGTAAACAGGAATAAAAACCACATTGTCTCGTGAAAATGACCGGTCGGCACTCGGCGGTGTCTCTGCTCTCAGTCGTAAGATGGTGGCGTCACCCTGTAAAATTGCCCACGAAACGCTGCCACAACGGTCGCAAGGGTTATGTTTCCATTTTTCGGCGACGAAGGCCTGCACATCCCGCAAAAAATCTGTGTCGCTGAGTGTCTGATCGGCCATGCTGCATCCGGTCGCCAGTGATCATCCAGGCAATCTATATGGTCTCCGATCGACCGATTGCACGCGAGTCCATTTATTCACCGGTCCAAGGACGCGCTGGCCGCATAGCTCGTCCTTCCGGCATGCGGCATTGGGGGTCCTCAGCCCGAATAAACGGCGTAGAGTGATGCCGCTACAGGAGGGCGCGCGATGCAGTACCGGCGGATTTCGGCCGATTGCCATCTCGACCTGCCGTGGTTGCCGCCGGAATTGTTCGTCGAGAACGCCTCGCGCGAACTCAAGGACCGCATGCCCTATGTCGTGGAGGGGCCGGACGGTCCGCACTGGGTGACCAAGGCCGGCGTCAACATGGGCCTCGTCGGCGGCACCGGTTCGGTCGGCGGCAAGTTCGTCGCCGGGCAGAACTACCGGCTCGACAAGATGGCGGAGACCGGGTTTTTCGCCGACGGCAAGAAGGGCATCCGCCGCCCCGGCGACCCCGACCTGCGCATCCTGGACATGGAGCGCGACGGGGTCGATGCCGAGATCATCTTCGGCATATTGGGGGTCGCCTCGCGCGTCCAGGATTACGAAGCCGCCAACGAGATGCTGCGCATCTACAACGATTGGCTGAAGGGCTTCTGCAGCAAATACCCGGACCGCCATATCGGCCTGGCCTGCCTGCCCTATGGCGACATCGATGCGGCGGTCGCGGAAATCCACCGCGTCGCCAGGCTCGGCCTCAAGGGCCTCGAACTGTCGTGCTCATGGGACATGGAGCCGATGTGGCACCCGGTCTGGGACAGGCTGTGGCAGGCGGTCAACGAGGTGCAATTGCCATTGCATTTCCACACCTTCCCGTCGACCCCGCGCAGCGTGCGCGAGAAGGCGCCGACGGGTTCGCGCCGCGCCGCCCAGTTCACCGGGGTCGCCGGCTTCCAGATGAACCTCATAAACATCATCGCCGCGATCATCGGCGCCAACGTCTTGGAGCGCTATCCGAACCTGCGCATCGGCTTTGGCGAAAGCGGCATCGGCTGGCTGCCCTACGCCTTGGACCGCATGGATTTCGAGTGGGAGGACCGTTTCCGCGACCTCGGCTTGAAGATGCGCCCGAGCGACTATTGGCGCCGCCAGTGCCGCGCGACCTTCCAGTTCGACCGCATCGGCGCGCGCCTCGTCGAGGAAATCGGCGTCGAAACGCTGATGTGGGGATCGGACTATCCGCATCCCGACGGCGTCTGGCCGGAATCCTCCCGCTATATCGAGGAGCAGTTCGCCGGCCTCTCGCCCGAGACGATCCACAAGATCACCTGCGAAAACGCCGGCAAATTCTACGGCCTGATAAACTGAGCGTCAGCGTGGCCGGCGCCGGCATCCCCGCGCCGCCGGTACAGCGTCTGGCGGTTACGGGAGGAGGCCCTTAATGCGATACGATATCGTGATCGTCGGTGGCGGCGCGGCCGGCTGCGTCCTGGCCGCCCGCCTGGCTGCCGACGGACAGACATCCGTGCTGTTGCTGGAGGCCGGCCGGGACTACCCCGATCCGGCGCACCTGCCCGACGAGATAAAGTTCGGCCACACGCGCTTTGCCGAGGCCCCGGATTCGCAGCACAACTGGGCGTTGCGCGGCACGATCACCGAGGAGCAGGGCGCGATCCACGTCGCCCAGGGCAGGGTGATCGGCGGCGGATCGTCGATCAACGGCCAGGCGATGCAGCGCGGCTTCCCCGAGGATTTCGATTCCTGGGCGGCGCTCGGCAACGATGAATGGTCGTACGAGAAGGTGCTGCCCTATTTCCGCAAATCCGAGCGCGACCTCGATATCCAGGACAATTATTGCCACGGCTCCGACGGGCCGATCCCGGTTCGCCGGCGCCAGTCCGGCGCTCGGCCGCCGATCCAAGAGGCGTTTCACACAGCCTGCGTGGCCGCCGGCTTCGGCACCACCAACGACAAGAATGGCCTGCATCCGGGCGGGCTTGGCGTGACGCCGTCGAACAATCTCGACGGCGTTCGGGTCAGCACGGCGCTCGGGCATCTGGCGCCGTTGCGCCATCATCTGAACCTGACCGTGCGCGGCGGGGTGTTCGTCCGGAAAATCCTGATCGAAAACGGACGCGCGGTCGGGGTCGAAGCGGAGAGCGGCGGCACGGTGTTCCGCATCGCGGCCGGTCGCGTGGTGCTGAGCGCCGGCGCGATCCGCTCGCCGCATCTCTTGATGCTCTCGGGCGTCGGCCCGCAGGACCAGCTCCGCGAATTCGGCATCCCGGTGACGCAGCACCTGCCCGGCGTCGGCCGCAACCTGATGAACCACGCCAGCGTCCAGACGCCCTTCAAGGTCAAGGACGGCATCCAGCTCGACGATCAACACCGCGACGCCGTGCATTTCGCGCTGCACTTCACGGCAGAGGGGTCGAGCTACGTCAACGACATGGTGTTGCGCACCAGCACCGTCATCGATGAGCGGGCGGAGCGCGTCCCCGGCGTGCGCACGAAATTTCTGGTCGGCGACGTGCCGCCGGAGCGGGCGGCGCGCATCCATTGCACGCTGGGGCTGCCCGACGGCTCGGGCTATGTCAGGCTGGCCGCGGCCGATCCCGGGGTTCAGCCGAACTTCAATTACGGCTATCTGCAGCATCCGAACGACGCCCGGCGGATGCGCGATGGCCTGCGCCTGGCGGCGCGGCTCCTCCGATCCGATGCCTACAAGGACGTGGTCGATTTTCGCATCCATCCGGCGGATGACATTCTCGCCAGCGACGATGCGCTCGATTTGTGGATGCGCCAGACCGTCGGCACGGCACGGCACGTGTCCGGCACCTGCAAGATGGGGCCGGATTCCGATCCGATGGCGGTGGTCGACGAGCCCTGCCGGGTCAAAGGCGTCGGTGGGCTGTGGGTGGCCGATGCGTCGGTGATGCCGCGCATCCCGCGATCCGGCGGCGCCCATGCAACGGTGATCATGATCGGCGAGCGCGTCGTCGATTGGATCGCGGCGGGTTGACAGGATTTCGCGTGAGGGCGAGCCTCGGCTTCCGCCGCGGCGACAACGAAAGGATGCGATAGATGGCTTATGACCTCTTGATCAAGAACGGCCGCGTCGTCGATGGCTCGGGCGGCCCCTCGTTCCGCGGCGATGTCGCGGTCAAGGACGGCAAGATCGCCGAGATCGGCAAATTGTCCGGCGCCGCCGGGCGCACGGTCGACGCCGAGGGCCGGGTCGTCGCGCCGGGCTTTATCGACAACCATTGCCATTACGACGCGCAGGTTACCTGGGACCCGCTGTGCTCCTACAGCTGCGACCACGGCGCGACCTCGGTGATTTTCGGCAACTGCTCCTTGTCGTTGGCGCCGGTGAAACGCGACCGCGCCAGGCAGCGGCGCCTCTCCGAGTTCCTCTCCTATGTCGAGGCGATCCCGATGGAGGTGCTCGACACCCTCGAATTCACCTGGGAGCGCTTCCCCGAATACCTCGACCAGATGGATAAGAACCTCGGCGTCAATGTCGGCAACATGATCGGCCACACCGCGGTGCGCTACTACGTGATGGACGACGAGTGCCAGAACCGCACCGCGACCGACGACGAAATTCGCCAGATGCAGGGCCTCGTGCGCGAGGGCATGAAGGCCGGCGCATTGGGCCTCTCGGTGTCGCGCAACCAGGGGCATTTCGACCCGCAGGGCGTCCACATCCCGGCCTTGTGGGCCGACGAGAAGGAGATTTTCGCGCTCGCCGACGTGTTGCGCGAGATGGGCACCGGCCTCATCCAGTCGGGCGGCGGCAACGGCGCCGAGACCAAGGACGGGCTGATGAGCCGGCTCAGCGAAGCGACCGGCCGTACCGTCGTCTACAACAATCTGTCGCAATCGGCGCGCCGGCCCGACCAGTGGAAGCAGCAGATGAAGCTGCTCGAGGAAACCGCCGGCAAGCGCGGCATCCGCGCCTTCCCGATGTGCACGCCGAACCGCATCGTCGACTATTTCACGATGCGCAACACGCAGGAATTCCGCGGCCTGCCGGTGTGGCACCCGATCTGCCTGTCCTCCCCCGAGGAGATGCTGAAGGCCTACGCCGACCCCGAAATCCGCAAGAAGCTCCACGACGAGGCGGTCGAATTCAAGAGCGGCCCGGCGATCGGCCTGTCGAAGACCTGGTGGGACTACATGGTGCTGCAGCACGCCGCACTGCCCAAGAACAAGCAGTACGAAGACAAGACCCTCGGCCAGATCGCCAAGGCGCAGAACAAGGGCATCATCGACTGCTTCCTCGACCTGGCGCTCGAAGAGCATCTCGACACCGAATGGCTGCACGGCGAGATCAACGTCGACGACGCGGCGGTGGCGCAGATCCTGAACTACCCCTACGCGATCATCGGCCTGTCGGACGGCGGCGCGCATGTCCAGTTCCAGAGCGGCTTCGGCTTCTCGACCCGGCTTTTGTCGGAATGGGTGCGCGAGAAGAAGATCATGTCGCTGGAGACCGCGGTGCGCCGGTTGACCTTCGAATCGGCCTCGACCTTCGGGCTTTATGACCGCGGCCTGTTGCACCCCGGCATGGTTGCCGACATCACGATCTTCGATCCCGACACGGTGAAGCCGTTGCCGCTCGAAATCGTCCACGATTTCCCGACCGGCGCCAAGCGCATCAAGGAGCCGGCCCAGGGCATCCATGCGACCTTTGTCAACGGCGAAATGCTGATGAAGGAAGGCGAGCACACCGGCGCCCTACCCGGCCGCGTCCTGCGCAACACCTACTACAAGGCCAACCGCGCCCCATAGAAAGCGACCAGAGTCTCGATTTCCCGGTGCCCGGATTTGATCCGGGCACCCACCTGTCCCAGCCGTCTTGCTCCGAACCATGGGAAACCCCGTTCAGTCCTCCCACCCGATGGCGCTAGTCGTCGGCGGCGGCGGGCACGGTTCGCGGCAGGCGCGGCGCAGTGCGCAGCAGCAGCAACAGCGGCAGTGACATCAGCGCCACCAGCATCATCACTTCGAAGGCGTCGATATAGGCGACCATCGCGGCCTGCCGCGTCACCTCGGCGTTGAGCGCGGCGATGCCGCTCGGGGTCGTCAGGCTGTATGGCCCCAGGGAATGCCCGAGCAGCATCGGATTGTCCGGGCGCAGCGGCTCGACCAGCCGCGAATGCACGATCTGCGTATTCTCCGCCAGGCTGGCGACGAGCAGGCTGATGCCGATGCTGCCGCCGAGGTTGCGCATGAGGCTGCGGATTGCCGTGCCCTGGGTCAGGATGTGGCGCGGCAGCGTCGACAGCGCGACCAGGTTGAGCGGCACAAACGTGCAGCCGAGGCCGAAGCCCTGCAACAGCCCGGAGGTGATGACCGGCTCCATCCCCATCTGCAGCGAAAAGCCGGTCATCTGCCACATCGAGGCCGCCGTCATCAGAAAGCCGAGGAGGATGATGAGGCGATTGTCGACCCGGTTGATCAGGCGGCCGACCAGGATCATCGCCACCATGACGCCGATGCCGCGCGGCATCGACACCAGTCCCGTCGTCAGCGCGGGATAATTCATCAGGTTCTGCAGCATCGTCGGCAGCAGCGCCGACACGCCGGACATGATCAGGCCGACGATGAACATCAGGAGCGTGCCGGCGATGAAATTCGGGCTGCTCAACAGCTCGCGGTTGAGAAACGAGCGCTCGCCGGCGGTCGCGGTGTGGACCGTGAACAGATAGAAGCCGAGTCCGGCCATCGCGGTCTCGATCCAGACCTCGGCGGAATGAAACCAGTCGTTCAACTCGCCGCGATCGAGCATCAGCTGCAACGCGCCGATCGCCAGGCTCAGGGTGATGAAGCCGAGGAAATCGAACCCCTCGCGATGCACGTTGCGGTTGGTGCGGAAAAACACCAGGACGCCGATGGTGCACAGGATGCCGACCGGCACGTTGATGTAGAAGGCCCAGCGCCAGCTGTAATCCTGCGTCAGCCAGCCGCCGAGCATCGGCCCCATGATCGGCCCGAGGATTGTGCCCATGCCGAACACCGCCATCGCATCGCCGTGGCGTTCCGGCGGGTTGATGCGGAACAGCGTCGCCTGCGACAGCGGGATCAGCCCGGCTCCCGCCAGGCCTTGCAGGGCGCGAAACAGCACCAGCTCGTTGAGGTTGGTCGCGATGCCGCACAATGCCGAGGCGAATGTGAACGAGGCGATCGAGGCGACGAAGATGTACTTGATGCCAAAGCGCCCGGCGAGCCACCCGGTCAGCGGCATCATGATCGCCGAGCAGACGATGTAGGACGTCAGGACCCAGGCGACCTGGTCCTGCGACGCGGACAGCGATCCCTGGATGTGCGGCAGCGCGACGTTGAGGATCGTGTTGTCGATCCCCTGCATGATGTTGGCCAGCATGATCGAAACCGTGATCATGCCGCGGTTCGGAACCGGGGTGAACGGCTCCGCGCTCCTCACGGTTCACCCATTCCGGGCGGCAGGATAAAGGGCTTCCCGGAGCCGGCGGCGAATTTAGCCAGGTCCGGTTCGATGTCAGGCCGCCTGCACCTGTTCGACGGTCGGCGCATCGCCGGCGACGGTGGTGCGGCGCATGTCGCGGATTTCCCGATCATCGAAGCGGCGGACGCGGTGCATCGTCTGGCGGTTGTCCCACACCACCAGATCGTATTGCCGCCATTTGTGCGCGTAGACGAACTGCGGCTGCGTTGCATGCTCGCTCAGGTCGCGCAGAAAGGCCCGCGCCTCGGGCACCGGCCAGCCGACGATGGTGCCGGCATGCGAGGCCAGATATAGCGACTTGCGCCCGCTGACCGGATGGGTGCGCACCAGGCGCTGCCGCACCGGCCGGAACATGACCTGCTCCTCCTCGGTCAGCTCGGTAAAGCCCAAGAGGCCGCGCGAATAGATCAGCGAATGCTCGCAGACCAGATCTTCGACTTCCGCCTTGGTCTCGTCGTCGAGCGCGTCATAGGCCGCACGCATGTCGGCGAATTCGGTGTTGCCGCCCTTCTCCACCACGACGCGCCCCGACAGCAGCGAATATTTCGCCGGGATCGCGCGGAACGAGCTGTCCGAATGCCACAGCTGATTGCCGAGGTTGAACAGCCGGCGCCGGTCGTCGCGCGCCAAGGGACGGCTGTCCCGGTCGAGGTTGGAGACGTCGATCATCAGCGGATGGAGCCGCTTTTCGTGCGGCTTGGCGATGTGGCCGCCGGCCGAATTCTCGATCTCGCCGAAATTGCGGGAAAACGCGATCTGCTGCTCGTCGGTGATGTTCTGATCGTGAAAAACCAGCACCGCATAGCGGTCCATGCCGGCGTCGATCGCCGCCGCCTCTTCGGCGGTCAGCGGGTTGCGCAAATCGACGCCCGCCACCTCGCCGACGAACACCGGATGGATCTGGCGGATCGCAACAGCCATCGACGACGGCTCCTCAAATTCTTCAAGACCTCGACATCCGAGTGCTGAAAGATAGGGCAATGTCGTAAATCTGTCATCCGCGGCTCTTGCATTTGCGCACGGCAAATCCGCGGGCGAGCTGATCGCGGCATTGTGCGGCCTGGGTTCGCCTCGCGCCTTGTCATGGCGCAAAGCCTTCCCGTAACCTGCGGGCGACATCACCGCCACCCTATGAGGAGAGCGTCATGGCACGAATCCTGGTCATTCACGGCGCCGGCATGAACATGCGGGGCAAGGTGCAGACCGAGATCTTCGGTCCGATGACCTTGCCGGAATACGACCAGCGCATCCGCGGCTATGCCAGTGAACTCGGCCTCGAGGTCGAGATTTTTCACTCCAATATCGAGGGCGAGATCGTCAACAAGATATACGCCGCCGCCGACAGCGGCATCGATGCGGCGATCTTCAACCCGGCGGCGTTCGGCTCGGGCTATCCGGCCTTGGTCGCGGCGATCTCGCAGGTCAAGTTTCCGACGATCGAGGTGCACATCTCGAACCCGATCCGGCGCGGGCCCGCCTCGCAGACCGCCGCGGTCAGCCAGGGCGTCGTCGCCGGCTTCGGCATCGCCGGCTACGATCTCGCCTTGCGCGGCCTGCGCGATCTGCTGGCGGCCAGGAAATAGCCGCCGACTGCAGGCTTGCCGGCGGGCAAGCCGCATGGAACTCTGCGGCGCGGTTGGCAACGCCACGACGGGTCATCGTTAGTAAGGGGGAGCGATATGCGCATCGTCATCGTCGGTCAGCAGGCTTTCGGGAAGGCCGTCATGGAAGCCTTTGTGGAGCGCGGCGACACGATCTGCGGGGTGTTTGCGGCGCCCGACAAGCCCGGCGCCCGCCCGGACCCGCTCGTCGCCGCGGCCGAGGAGAAGAAATTCCCGGTCTACCGCTTCCCGAAATACTCCGACCCGGAAGCGCTTGCCGCGCTGAAGGCGCTCAATGCCGATATCGGCGTCATGGCCTATGTTCTTTTGTTCGCGCCGCCGGAATTCTGCGCGATCCCGAAGCACGGCATGATCCAGTTCCACCCCTCGCTGTTGCCGCTGCATCGCGGGCCGGCGTCGATCCCGTGGGCGATCATTCGCGGCCGCAGCGAGACCGGCCTGTCGATCTTCCGGCCGACCCCCGGTCTCGACGAGGGGCCGATCATCCTGCAGAAGCGGGTCGCGATCGGCCCCAATGACACCGCCGCCTCGCTCTATTTCGACAAGATCTTCCCGCTTGGGGTCGAGGCATTGGTGCAGGCCGCCGATCTGGTGACCGCGGGCCGCGCCACCGAATGGACCCAGGAAGAGAGCGACGCCACCTATGAGGGCTGGGTGCGCGATCCCGAATCGCAGATCAACTGGGCCGCTCACGTCGATTTCGTCTACGATCTGATCCGCGGCTGCAACCCGGCGCCCGGCGCCTGGACGACCCTCAAGAAGGGCGAGGACGAGCCGCAGAAGCTCTATCTGTTCGACGCCAAGAAGATCATGGCGCCGACCTTCGGCACGGTGCGCGGCAAGAAATTGGGCGAGGTCGTGGCGGCCGGCCCCGAGGGCTTGCGCATCCATGCCCAGGGCGGATTTATCGAGGTCTCGCGCCTGCGCCTCGGCGACGGCGCCAAGGTCAAATCAACCGATCTCGACATCCCGGTGGGCATTATCTTGGGCGGGTGAACTGCGCTGAATGCCTGTCGTATTCCGAAGCCGCGGCTTTCGGTTTTTCTTCTATGCTAACGAGGGCCGTCCGCGCGAGCCGACCCATCCATGTTGAACGGGGCGAACGGCAAGGCAAGTTCTGGCTGCACCCGGAGGTATCGATCGCCTACAACGACGGCTTCGACGCAAGGGCGTTGCGCGAACTGATGAGATTGGTCGAGGCGAACCGTGAACGCATCGAGAAAGCCTGGGACACCTTCTTTGGTCAAGCCGGCCAGCGTCAGGTTTGACGACGACAACATGTGGGTCGAGCTGTCGGATGGACGGACTCTTGGTGTGCCGCTCGCTTGGTTCCCTCGGTTGCTGCACGCAACGCCCAAGCAACGGGAAGCATGCCGCCTCAGCAGCCGCGGCCTTCACTGGGAAGTGTTGGACGAAGACATATCAATCTCCGGCCTGCTCGCCGGCCGAGGTGATCAGACGCG
>DATLTH010000642.1:0-8141 GCA_035533695.1 Allostellaceae bacterium
GGAGCCGCGACGAATTCGAACGTCTCGGCGGGCCGCAGGGCTGGGGCACCAACTCCGCCGATCTCTTGACCCGCTCGGTCAACTGGAAGCCGGTCATCGCCGCGGTGCACGGCTATGTGCTGGGGCTGGCGCTCGGGCTGACCCTGGAATGCGACCTGATCGTCGCCGCCGCGGGCACCCGCTTCCAGCTGACCGAAACCTCGCGCGGCCTCGGCGCCTCGCGCTACTGGGCCTTGTTCCAGTACCGCAATGCCGGCGCGTTCGGCGACGAGATCGCGCTGACCGGCCGGTTCTTCACCGCCGAGGAAGCCTTCGAGGCCAAGCTGATCAACCGCCTTGCGCCGGAGGGAAAGCACCTCGATGTGGCCCGCGAACTGGCGCTTCAGGTCGCCCGGAACCCGCCTCTGTCGGTGCGCACGACGGTGCGCACACGGCGCTGGTACATGGAGCGGATGACCCGCGAGGCGCAGTTTATCGCGGCGCCGTTCCGCCTCTATCTGACCGAGGATTTCCAGGAGGCGGCGCGCGCCTTTGCCGAGAAGCGCAAGCCGCGCGGCTTCAAGGGGCGGTAATCGGGATGAAACGACACCCGCTCTCCCTCTCCGCCCCCGGGGGTGGAGAGGGTCGGGGTGAGGCGGGGGATTCCAGAGCGCCTGCCATTACCCACCTCACCCTCCCACGCCTGCGGCGTGGGCCCCTCCCTCTCCCCCCTGAAGGGCGGAGAGGGGCATGACCGCGGCGTCTGCCAACCGGCCCTTGGCCGGCATCATAGTGCTCGATTTCGGCCAGGTCTATCAGGGCCCCTATGCGAGCTTGCTGATGGCCCAGGCCGGGGCCGACGTGATCAAGATCGAGCCGCCGCAAGGCGAGCCGCTGCGCCGCCGCGCTCCGCCCGGCAAGAGTACGACCTTCCCGATCGCGATGCTGAACTCGAACAAGCGCGCGATCACCCTCAACCTGAAGCACGCGCGCGGCCGCGAATTGTTGTTCCGCATGGCGAAGAAGGGCGACGTGCTGCTGGAGAACTTCGCGCCCGGGGTGATGGACCGGCTCGGCGTCGGCTGGAAGGTGTTGCACGAGATCAACCCGCGCCTCGTCTACGCCTCGGGCTCGGGCTATGGGCTCAGCGGCCCCGATCGCGACAATCTGGCGATGGACCTGACGGTGCAGGCGATGGGCGGGCTGATCAGCGTCACCGGCTTTCCCGAGGGGCCGCCCGTCAAGGCCGGCCCGGCGGTCGTCGATTTCCTCAGCGGCATCCACCTCTACGCCGCGACGATCACCGCCCTCTTCGAGCGCGAGCGCACCGGCCAGGGCCGCCTCGTCGAGGTGGCGATGCAGGAGGCCGCCTACGCCACCTTGACCTCGCAGTTCGAAGCCTACTGGCAGACCGGCACGGTGCATCCGCGCACCGGCAATTCGAGCCACGGGCGGGTGCCGATCAACGTCTATCCGACGAATGACGGGTATGTCGCGATGAACCTCGCGGTCGAGGAGCACTGGCACAGCCTCCTCGCGGCGATGGGCCGCGAGGATTTGCGCGACGACCCGCGCTTCAACAACCCGGCATCGCGCGTCGCGCACCGCGCCGAGACGGACGGGCTGATCGCCGGCTGGACGCAAACCCTCGGCAAGATGGAGGTGTTCAGGGTCGCCAAGCGATACCGCATCCCGCTGGCGCCGGTGCGCGATGTCGACGAGGTGATGCACGACCCACACATGCACGAGCGCGGCTTCCTCGTGGAGATCGAGCACGACGAGATCGGCCCGGTCACCGTGCCGACCTCGCCGTTGCGCGTGCACGGCGCCGACCCGGTCGAGACCAGGCCGAGCCCAAAGCTCGGCGAGCACAACGACGAGGTTTACGGCGCTTGGCTCGGCCTGTCGGCCGCGGAGATCGCCGAACTCAAGCGCGACGGCGCGATCTGACGCAGCTTCCGGAGGTCCGAATGGCGGTGCAATTGCCCGAGTTGCGGTTTCTCGAAATCCCATCGGCGTCGCGGGAGCGCTACACCGGCGACCGGTTCAGCTATATGGAGGCGGGGGCGGCGGATGCCCCACCCGTGCTGCTGCTGCATGGCATCGGCGGCAATTCGACGGGCTGGCGCTTTCAATTCGCCGGCCTCGCCGACCGGTTCCGGGTGATCGCGTGGAACGCGCCCGGCTATTTGCTGACCGACAATCTGCGCGCGGAAGCGCCCGGCAGCCGGGATTACGCCGACGCCTTGCGCGACTTTCTCGCCGCGCTCGGCATCGAACGCTGCGATGTGCTGGCCAATTCGTTCGGCACGCGCGTGACGCAGCACTTCGCCCATTTCCACCCCGGCCGGATCGCCCGCGCCGTGTTCACCGGCACCTCGGTGGCGGCCGAGCGCTCGCCCGAGGATCGCGCGCGCATGCTCGAAGCGCGCGCCGCGCAGGTCGCAAGCGGCGGCTACGGCTTTGGCGAGCGCGTCGCGGCATTGCTCGGCTCGCGGGCCTCGACCGAGACCGTCGCGCTGGTGCAGCACGTCTTGCGCGCGACCAACCCGAGGGGGTTCATGCAGGCGGCGCGCTTTGGCGCGAGCGACGCGCCGCCGCTCGGCTCCGGGCTGACGATGCCGCTGCTGATGATCCAGGGGGAGGACGACCGGGTGACGCCGGTCGCGGCCAACGCCGCCCGTCTCGCCGCTTCCGTGAAGCAGGCCCGGCTGGTGACGCTCGAAGGGTGCGGACACCTCCCTGAGATCGAAATGTTCGCGCGGGTCAACCAGCTGGTCGGTGAATTTCTGTCCGTGTAGCCAGTCCAACTCCGAGGAGCGGCCGATGCCCTTATTGTACGAGAAACATGGCGCCGTTGCGGTCTTGACCCTGTCGCGGCCGCAGGCGCGCAACGCCTGGGGCGAGGATTACAACGCGGCATTGAAGGAATTGCTGCCGCAGCTTGAGGACGATCCCGAGATCCGCGCGGTGGTCCTGACCGGCGACGAGGCGGGGGGCGCGTTCAGCGCCGGCGCCAACATCAAGGACCCGAAAACCCACACCAGCCTTTCGATCGCCGACGCGATCGAGGCGTTGCCGAAACGGCGGCGCTTCCAGGCGATGAACCTGCTCAGCGATTTCGCCAAGCCGCTGGTCGCCGCGGTCAACGGCTATGCGATCGGGATCGGCTGCATCGTCACCTATTGCTGCGACCTGATCGTCGCCTCCGAGCGCGCCGAATGGCGGCTGACCCAGGTCTCGCTCGGGATTCTGCCGGCGCAGGGCGGCACCGTGCGCCTCGCCCGCTGGGTCGGCCGCGGCCAGGCGATGAAATTGGCGATGGGGTTTCCGCTGAAGGCCGAGGAAGCCTACAGGGCCGGCCTCGCGCAATGGCTGGTGCCGCACGACCAGCTGATGGCGAAGGCGATGGAGGTCGCGGAGCATGTCGCCGCCCTGCCGCCGCTCGCGGCGCGGCTGGCCAAGGAGGCGGTCGCCTTCGGCATGGACGGGAGCTTGCGCGAAGCTGCCAACGCCGACCTCTACCGCTTCATGGCATTGGAACTGACCGAGGACAAGAAGGAGGCGCACCAGGCCTGGCGCGAGCGCCGCAAGCCGGTGCTGAAGGGGCGGTAGAGCGTCATCTTTTCAGATCGAAACACCACCTCGTCATCCCCGCGCAAGCGGGGGTCCAGGGCGACCGCACGTCGCCTCCTCTGGGTTCCCGCTGTCGCGGGAACGACGATTCGATTTGAAGCGATCGCGCTTTAGCTAGCTTTGTTACCCGTGGCGGTGGACGGGGTCGATCCAGCGCACCGCTTCGGGTTTCTCGACCGGCTCGATGTCGAGGTTGACGACGACCGCCTCGTTGTCGCTGCGCACCAGCACGCATTCCAATGTCTCGTCGGAGGACGCGTTGATCTCCTGATGTGGCACATAGGGCGGCACGAAGATGAAATCGCCGGGACCGGCTTCGGCGACGAATTCGAGGCGCTCGCCCCAGCGCATCCGCGCCCGGCCCTTCAGCACGTAGATGACGCTTTCGAGGGCGCCATGATGGTGCGCGCCGGTCTTGGCGTTAGGATGGATATGGACCGTGCCGGCCCAGATCTTCTGCGCGCCGACGCGGGCGAAATTGATCGCGGCGGCGCGGTTCATGCCCGGCGTCTGCGGCGTGTTGGTGTCGAGCTGGTCGCCCGGGATCACCTTGACGCCGTGGGTCTTCCAGTCGATTGCGCCGCCGTCGTGTGATCCGCTCATCGGGTCCCGCCTCGCGTTTGTTTGCGTAGCGCCAATATAGGCGAGGGCGGCCGGTTTCAACAGGTTGATATACGTAATTTGATTTCTATAACATTAACAACTAGTAGTATAATCTCACCGGAACGTGAGCGGACAAACCGAAATGGCGATGCCACCTCTCGCCGAACTGCAAGAGGGAAGGCACCATGGATGGCGGCTTGACCGCCGCCTTCATGTACGTCGAGACCAACGGCATAAAACCACCACTGTGAGGCGGCACTCCCGGCGGCGCGATGAAATATCCGTGGAACGATTACAGCGGCCGGCTGTCGCCATTGAAGCTCACGGTCTTCCTCGCGCTGTTTTGCCCGGCAGCGTGGGTCGGCCTGTCGTTTGCGCTCGGGTGGCTTGAGCCGCGTCCGTTCACCGCCGCGATCCGGGAGATCGGATTGTGGACGATCCGCCTGATTTTCATGGCGTTGGCAATCACGCCACTGCGACATGCCGTGCAGTGGTCGCGGCTCATTCTGGTGCGGCGGATGATCGGCGTCGCGGCCTTTGCCTATGCGACCCTTCACCTCGGCCTCTATACCGCCGACCAGATGTTCGACCTCGCCAAAGTCGCCAGCGAGATCATATCGCGGATCTATCTGACGATCGGGTTCACTGCCGTGCTCGGACTTGCCGCGCTCGCTGCGACCTCGACCGACGCGATGATCCGCCGGCTCGGCGCGCGAAGCTGGCAGCGGCTGCACCGGCTGGTCTATCTGGTCGCGTTGCTGGCGATCGTGCATTACTGCATGCAGTCGAAGCTCGATTTGTGGGAGCCGACGATCATGGCCGGGATCTATGCGTGGCTGATGGGGTACCGCCTGCTCGCGCTCCGCTTTGCGGTGCGCGGCAGGTTGCCGCCGGTGTGGACCGTGGTTCTGGCGATCGCCGCAGCGACGGCGACGGCACTGGGCGAAGCGGCCTATTTCATGCTCGCCTATCACGCCGACCCAGAGCGGGTTATCGCCGCGAACTGGTCGCTGATGCTGGGAGTGCGGCCGGCGCCGATCGTGCTCGGATGTGGCCTCGCCGTTGCCGTGGCCGCGATGTTGCGCGGATATTTCGCGCTGCCGGCCAAGCGCCGCACCCGCTTTGCCTGAGCCGGCGAGCGGCGGCGCCAGCGATGGACGATCGAAACGCTTTGCTGCGCGAGCTGATGGCGGTCTTCGACGATCTGCCGCCGCGGTTGCGCGACGCGATCAATTACGCGCCCGAAGCGCTCGACCCGAAGGATCTCGCCGCGCTCTGCCGGCGGCATGGCGCCGGCAATGTGCTGGCGATGATCGAATTGAAGCTGAAGCGGCGCGCCGGCCGCCGCGACTAAGCGAGGTTGCCGTGGTCGTTGCACATTTCCCTCTCCGCCCTTCAGGGGGGAGAGGGAGGGGCCCACGCCGCAGGCGTGGGAGGGTGAGGTGGGTGTCGGTCGGCGCTCTGGAGTCCTCCCACCTCACCCCGACCCTCTCCGCCCCGCCATGGCCCACGGGGGGCGGAGAGGGAGTAGACAATGCCGGCTGTGGATAAACCTGAGAAACCCTGCTTAGGTTCTGTATGCCCAAAGGACCGGTATCAGGAGGGAAACATGCCAGAGCGTAAAAGCGTCAACTTTGCCGGTTTCAGCCATCAGAACCCGATCCCCAATGCGAGCCGGGTCGGCAATATCGTGATGTCGAGCGTGATCGGCGGCAGCAACCCCGGCACCCGCGACTTGCCGCCGACCCTGGAGGCGCAGGTCGCCAACGTCTTCGCCTACATCCGCGCCGCGGTCGAGGCGGCCGGCGGCACCCCGGCCAACATCGTCAAGGTCGATTTTTTCGTGAAGGACCCGGCAGGTCAGCGCGAGGCGCTCAACGCCGAGTGGGTCAGGATGTTTCCCGACCCGGACTCGCGGCCGGCGCGGCACACCCAGCCTCTGCCGGCCGACAGCCGGGCGCAAGTCCAGGCGTCGTTCGTCGCCGTGCTGTAGCCGGCGCGAGCAGCCCCCCGTGGCCTGATGAGGCAGCGATGAACCAACCCGAACCTATCGAACGGCGCCGCGCGGCGTTGATCGCCTACGATGTCTGCCGGCGCGCGCTGGTGCCGGCGGACCCCGCGCGCAGAGCGGCGATGCGCCCGGTCCTCGACGCCTGGGTGCGGATGATCGCGCTCGCGCGCGCATCGGGCGTGCCGGTGATCTATACGACGCCGGTCAGCCGCGCCGATGGCGCCGATGTCGTCCTGCTGCCGACCGACCTGTCGGCGGAAACCGGCGTGCCGCCGCTGACTAACGGCATCGAGGGCACGCCGGAAGCAGGCTTCCCCGATGAGATCGCGCCGCGCCCGGAGGACTACGTCTTTTTGAAGCGCCGGCCGAGCGCCTTTTACGGCACGGGCGTCGCCGAACTGTTGCACATGCTGCGGCGCGACACGATCCTCATCGGCGGCGGCGCCACCAACCGCGGCGTCGAAACGAGCGTGCGCGAAGCCTTCAACCTCGACCTCGCCTCCATCGTGGTGCGCGAATGCTGCTGGAGCGGCGATCCGGCCGCCCACGCCTACAGCCTCGACAAGGCGATGAAGATGTACGCCCGCATCCGCACCCTCGACCAGGTCGCGGCAATGCTGCGGGAATGATGGGCACCAGTTCTAGCGGCGCGCGTCAGCCGATGCCGCCGGCTGCGTTCTCCAGCAATGCCCAGGCCGCCGGGTCGAAGCGGGTCCGCCAGCGACCGTAGAAATCGCCGAGCGCGCGGCGAAGATCTGCCGTATCGGCCTGGTTGACGGTCATGCCCGACCGCGCCAATGCTTCGGCGCCGGCGGCGTTGACCCTTTCGATGTCGGCGCGCTGCAGCAGGGCGAATTTTTCGGCGTTGCGCTCGACGACCGCCTGGATCGCCGCCGGCAGGAGCTGCCAGGCGGCGGCGTTGGCGAGCAATGTGAAGCCGGTCCACCAATGGCCGGTCAGGCTCAGATAGCGCTGCACCTCAGCGAGCTTCAATGACTGGACGACGCCGAGCGGGTCGCTCTGGCCGTCAAAGGTCTTTGCCTTCAGGGCCTGGTACATGCCGCTGAACGGCACCATGCCCGCCTCGGCGCCGAGGGTGCGAAAAAAATCGGCGGCGATCTCGCCGCCAGGGGTGCGGATTTTCAGCCCGGCGAAATCCGCTGCCCGCTCGATCGGCCGCACATCGGTGGTGATATGGTGGAAGCCGTTCTGCCACGCGCGGCGGAAGGCGTAGAGCCCGGACCCGGCCAGTTCGCCCCGGATCGTGTCGCCGAGCGCACCGTCGAGCGCGGCGAACACCGCCGCGCTGTCGCGAAAGACGAACGGCATCAGCGGCAGCGCGCTGGTCGGCGAAACCCCGCCGAGCAAGGCGCCCGACAGATAGAACTCAAGCGCACCCGCGCGCAGGTCGGCGAACATCTGCGGGTCCGGCCCGAGCCGGCTTTCGGGAAACACATCGAGGCGGAATTCGCCGTCGGTCTCCGCGCCGATCGCCGTCGCCATCTCGGCGAGGCGGCGTGCGGTCGGGCTGTGCGCCGGCTGGTTGGCGCCGAGGCGGAGGTGAAAGCGCGCGGGCCTGGTGGTGCTCATTGCAGATGCTGCCTTGGTTATTGCGTTTCCGCCGCGGGCGCCGCGTGCCGGTGCGCCTCGGCCAGAAGGGTGGCGGTTCGCGCCATCGCGGGTCCGGCGATCAGCTCGTCGAGGAGGAAGGGAAGCCGGCGGCGCCAGTTGGGATGGGCGTCGGTCGTGCCCGGCAGGTTGGCCTGCTCGGCTTCGCCGGCGATGTCCTCCAGCTGCACCAGCGCAAGGCAGGAACGCGAGCGCGCCAGATAGGCGTGGATCGCATCACCGAGTTCAGGGCCCCAGCGCGGCTCGCCTTCTTGTGTCAGGAACTCGCCGCAGCGCTCGGGCG
>DATLTH010000643.1:0-2281 GCA_035533695.1 Allostellaceae bacterium
GCCGGGACAATCGCGGCACTGGCAATCAGAGCGACGAAGAGGCAAGGCCAGTTAGGAGAGAGAAATGGTCCAAGGCAACGGACGCGACCAGTCATGGCGCAGCCGGTACGACAAGCCGAACAAGTATACCGGCGAGCGGACGCAGGCCGGCACTCACCCGCCGCCGGCGGTCGTCATGCCAAGAGTCGCCAACCTGGCGATCGATCAATTCCAGCCGCGCAACTTGCCGACACCGACGGTCTACACGCCGCCGCTTGGCGAATCTCGCCGGGGGCGCCGTCGCGCGAAACAGCTCGCCGACGATCTGCGCACGGCAAGTGAGGTGCATGAAGCCGCCAGGGGCTACGAAGAATCGCTCACGAAGCTGGAGGAGGCACATCAGCATCGGGAACTCGTCCAGCTCCGGCGCGCGCAACTGCCGGCAAAAATGGAACTCGAAAATCTGGGCATCGGCAAAGAGCTGATCGCAGCGCGCACCGCCTTCGAAACCACGGTCGAGCGGCAGGAGGTCGAGCGGACCGACCGTGAACGCAATCGCCTATTGGATCAGGAAGATTTTGAAACGCAGTTAGCCAATCGGCGGGCAGCGCGGTTGGAGGCCCAGGCCCGCGCGCGAGCTGCCGAGGAGTATGCGGCCCATGCCACAGAGCTCAGCCAGCGCCGCGCCGAAGCCGACCTTCACAAGGCCACCGAGGCGGCGTTCGCGAAGGAGGCCGATGCCGAGGCCGAGCGTCGGCGCCGCGATCAAGAGCGGCACCGGCGCAGGCAGACAGTGCAGCCGGAGGGGCCGGAGATGCCCGAGCCCCTCGCGCGCCATTACGCCACGGAACGCAAGGTCCAAATGAGCCGCAAGCGTGCCGAGGAACTGGCTGAGGCTATCCGCCAGCGCGCCGGGGCCGCCGGCCGCGAGCTGACGGACGACGAGGTGGAGGAGATCGACGCCCTCTTAAGTGCCGCCAGTGGCGCCGAGGACACGATCCGCCGCGGCGACGCGACAGACTTCGAGGTATAGGTGATGACAGCCGGTCTCCCCGCGCTGCGCGCGCCGCACCCGCATTGGCGTTTCCCGCCCGGCTCGGTTGTAGTCGGACAAACCGACACGGGTCGGCTCATCACGATCAGCGCCGAGATGCGGGCAAGGCACCTTCACCTGGCCGGCGCGACCGGCATGGGAAAGACCACCTGTCTAGCATCGATGGTCTGGCAAGACATCCTGGAGCCCGACGGCGTGCGCCGGGCGGCCTTCCTATTCGACCCGCATGGCAACGAAGCCCACGCACAATACCGCCGCGCCGTAAGTTTTGGCATCCACCGGCTTCGTCCGGTGCATCTGCTCGACCCGGCAAGCGACCCAGTGTTCGGCCTTAACTTTTTCCGGCATCGCCCCGGCGTCGACCCGGCCGTCACGGCCGCGATGGCGGCCGACGCCGTTTCGGCGGTCTGGGGCGGCGAAGACCTCCACGCCAAGCCGCTCCTCACCGAGACGCTCAAGATGATTTTCTGGTCGCTCGATTGGCTTGGCGCGACGTTGCTTGAAGCCGACGAATTGACCGACATCGCCGACGACAATCCGCTCCGCTCGTATCTTATAGAGAATGCGCCAAACCGCTCCGTGCGCCGGTTCTGGCGCACTATCGAGGCCTTGCCGCCGGCGAAGCGGGACGAGAAGCTCTCGGCGGCAGCGAGGCGTATTTCTGAGTTCCTGCTGCCCCAGAGCACGCGGCGGATCTTCGCCGCGCGCGATCGGGCGATCGACTTCCGCGCCGCCATGGACGACGGCGCATGCCTGTTGATCGACCTATCCTACGGCCACGGTCGCATCTCGAAAGACGAAGCGCGGCTACTCGGCACCTTTATGCTGAACGACATCTTCCTGTCCTGCCTCGGGCGGCCGCCCGGCTCAACACCCGTATTCATCTATATCGACGAGGTGCAGCTCTTCCTTACGGAAACGGTCGCCGCTATGCTCGACCAGGCCCGCAAGTTCGGCGTGCATCTGATCTTAAGCCATCAGCACCTCGGACATTTGCGCGAGCGTGGCGAGGCCATCTACCGCTCGGTGATGACCAACACCCGGACCAAGATCATCTTCGGCGGCTTGGACGATGACGACGCCACTTTGATGGCGCGCAACCTCTTTCGCGGCACCTTCGACCCGGAATTATCGAAGTCCCGATACGACAAGCCGGTGGTCACCGGCCAGGTGCGGGAGTGGATGCTCTCGGAGAGCGATAGTCGCGGCGTCGCACTTGCGGCCGGCACGACGGCGAGCTACGGCAGA
>DATLTH010000644.1:0-4744 GCA_035533695.1 Allostellaceae bacterium
CCGGTGTTCAGCGCGCGGGCATGCCCTTCGGGGTTCTCGCGCTTCCACTTTTCGTATTCGTCCCACATGTTGACCGTGCCGGGATCGGGCCGCCGGCGGCCGGTCTGCTGGCCGTAAAAGCGCAGCGCGAACTGGAAGAACGGGATGCCGTCGGCGCGGCGGCGCGCCTCCTCGTCCGTTTCGGCGCACATGAAATAGCTGGTCAGCGCGAGGTTCGGGTTGGTGACGTAATCGGCGAGCTTTTCCTGGCGCTTCACAAAGGCGTTGTAATAGGCGTGGACCCAGGCATGCGCCGCGTCGGCCGAGAGGAACTGGAACGCCAGGGCGCCGAGGCCGCGACGCCCGGCCATCTCGATCGTGTCGAGCGCCGAGCAGGCGACCCACAACGGCGGGTGCGGCTTTTGCAGGGGCTTTGGCACGACGTTACGCAACGGCATGTTGAAATACTTGCCGTGGTGCTCGGTGCCGCCGTCGCGGAACATCGGGATGATGGCCTGGATCGCCTCCTCCCAGATCGCCCGCTTTTCGGCGAACTCGACGCCGAACGGCTCCAATTCGGTGATGCTGGCGCTTTCGCCGGTGCCGAACTCGACCCTTCCGTTCGAGACCAGATCGAGCGCGGCGATGCGCTCGGCGCAGCGCGCCGGATGCGTCGTCGTCAGTTGCATGATGCCATGGCAGAGGCGGATCTGCTTGGTGCGCTGCGAGGCCGCGGCGAGGAACACCTCGGGCGCCGGCGAGTGCGAATACTCTTCGAGGAAATGGTGCTCGACCTCCCAGGCATAGTCGTAGCCGAGCCGGTCGGCCAGTTCGACCTGGTCGAGCGCGTTCTGATAGAGCCGCAATTCGCCGCCCTGCTCCCAGGGGCGCGGCAATTGCAGTTCGTAGAAGATGCCGAATTTCATCGCATGCTCCTCCTGCGGGCGGGCGAATGATGCCCCTCGCTCCGGCGCATTACAACAGGGCGGCATACCCGGTGCGCGGCGCGCGATTCCGCCTTGCGTTGGGGTGGCGGGCGGGCGCACCGTAACGGCAGAATTCGCGTTGGGAGGATTGGGCAATGGCGGAAATCGGCGTTGAACTCGACTGCCTGGAAGGCGTCAAGGTGGTGGATTTCACCCAGTTCGAGGCGGGGCCCAGCTGCACCGAGTCGCTGGCCTGGCTCGGCGCCGAAGTGGTCAAGATCGAGAACCCGGGGATGGGCGATCCGGGGCGGCGCCTCAAGCCCGGCGGGATCGATGACGACCCGTGGTATTTCCACCAGTTCAACGCCAACAAGAAATCGCTGACGCTGAACCTCAAATCGCCGCGCGGCCTGGAGATCGTCAAGGAACTGCTGAAGAAGGCCGATGTCACGGTCGAAAACATGGCGCCCGGGACGATCGAGCGGCTGGGCCTGAGCTACGACGAAGTGAAGAAGATCAACCCCGGCATCATCTTCTGCCGGGTCAAGGGGTTCGGCACCGGCAGCCCGTACGAGAAATCATTGGCCTTCGACATGATCGCGCAGGCCGCTGGCGGGCCGATCAGCGTCACCGGCTATGGCGACCGGGCGCCGGTCAAGCCCGGCCCCAGCTTCGGCGATACCGGCACCGGCATGCTGATGGCGATCAGCATCCTTGGGGCGCTCTACAAGCGGGCCAAGACCGGCCAGGGGCGCCGCCTTGAAGTCGCGATGCAGGACGCGATGATCCACTACATGCGCGTGCCGTTCTCGCGCACCCAGCAAAGCGGCAAGCCGCAATTGCGCAGCGGATCGAGCCAGTCGAGCACGGCGATGGCGCCCTCTGCGCTCTACCCCTGCAAGGGCGGCGGGCCGAACGACTATGTCTACGTCTTCACCAGCCGCGGCAACCCCGACCATTGGCGCCGCCTGCTCAAGGCAATCGGGCGCGAGGATTTGAACGGCGACGCGCGCTACGAGACGATGCAGGCGCGCGGCCAGCACGCCGCTGAGGTCGACGAAATCGTCGCCGCCTGGACGCGAACGCACACCAAAGAGGAGTGCATGACGATCATCGGCGCGGCCGGCGTGCCGGCGGGCGCGGTGTTCGACACGCTCGAATTGATGAAGGACCCCTCGTTCGACGAGCGCGGCATCATGCAGACGATCGAGCATCCGACCACCGGCAAGGTCAAAATGCCGGCCTGGCCGGTACGCTTCGATGGCGTGACGGCGCGGGTCAAGCCGTCGCCGCTATTGGGTCAGCACAACGCCGAGGTGCTCGGGTCCTGGCTCGGCATGAGCGGCCAGGAGGTCGAGGCGCTGAAGCAGGAAGGCATCATCGGCAAATAGCCCCTCACCCCAGCCCTCTCCCCGCACGCGGGGAGAGGGTGGCTGCGGCGCAGCCGCAGTCGGGTGAGGGGCCGGAAGCGGCCGCAGAAGAAGGCAAATCCGAGATGAGCGAGACCGGCAACACGTCCGACACCGCCAACACCGAGATGGGGCGCTACTGGAACGAGGTCGCCGGGCCGCGCTGGGTCGGCCGCCAGGCCGCCCAGGAGGCGCGCAACGTCGAGATGCTGCAATTGCTGCTCGCGGCAGCGCAAGCCCGGCCCGGCGAGCTTGTGCTCGATATCGGCTGCGGCACCGGCGTGACGACCGAGCCCTATGCGGTAGCGGTCGGGCCGCAGGGCCATGTCACCGGCGTCGACATCTCCCGGCCGATGCTCGACGCGGCGACCAAGCGCATGGCGGAGCGCGGCCTTGCCAACGTCACGCTGATGCTGGCTGACGCGCAGGTGCACGGGTTTCCGCCGGCCTCGTTCGATCTGTTGACCTCGCGCATGGGGGTGATGTTTTTTGCCGATCCGGTCGCCGCCTTCCGCAACCTGGGCGCCGCGCTCAAGCCGGGCGGTCGGCTTTGCATGGCGGTCTGGGCGACGCTCGCCGAGAACGAGCACTGGAAGGTGCCGCTCGAGATCGCGGTGCGCCGCCTCGGGCCGCCGGCGCCAGAGCCGCCGCATACGCCGGGGCCGCACGCCTTCGGCGACCGCGACTATCTGCGCGGCATCCTCGTCGCTGCCGGGTTTGAGGGCATCGCGATCGAGCCGCAACATTTCCACATCCACGGCGCGACGCCCGCGGCGATGGCCGAGCATGTCGGGCTGTTCGGCGCCGTGCAGCGGCTGATGGACGAAAAGGGAGCCGACCAAGCGACCCGCCAGGCGATCGTCGCCGACACCGCGACCGCCTTCGCGGCCTATGCGACGGCGGACGGCGTGGCTCTGCCGGGGACGTTCCTGCTGGTCACCGCCCGCCGGCCGGGGTAAATCGGCCCGATCCATCCGCTTGCACGGTAGTCATGCCGCCGCGGGGATTGTCGCGGCGGCCGAAATCAGCAATCTAGGTCACAGGATCGGCACCTTAAAAGGCAAGCAGCCCGATGAACATCGATCAAGCGGTCAATATCGAAGACCTGCACCGCATGGCCAAGCGGCGGCTGCCGAAAGTCGCGTTCGACTTCATCGAGGGCGGCCTCGAAGACGAGCGCGGGCTGGCGCGCAACACCGCGGCCTTTCACAAGCACTACCTGCTGCCGCGCTACCTGGTCGACGTGTCGAAGCGCGACCAGACGCAGACGATTTTCGGGCGCAAATACAACAGCCCGTTCGGCATCTCGCCGACCGGCGGGGCCGGGCTGTTCCGCCGCGGCGCCGATCTGATGCTGGCCGAGGCCGCCGCCGACGCCAACATTCCCTACATCATGTCCGGGTCGAGCAACGATTCGATGGAGGCGGCCGCGCGCGTCGCGCCCAACAACGCCTGGTATCAGCTCTACGCCGCGCGCGACGGCGCGGTGTCGGAGGATCTGATCCGCCGCGCCGCCGACGCCGGGTTGCAGGCATTGGTGCTGACCGTCGATGTGCCGGTGCACTCGAAACGCGAGCGCAACATGCGCAACGGCTTCGCCAGCATCCGCGGCAACTGGATGCAGGCCGCGCTGCGTCTCAAGCCGGCGTTGCTTGCCGAAGCAATGACCCACCCCGGCTGGGTCTACGAATACATCCGCAACGGCGGCACGCCGGCCTTGGAAAACTGGCTGCCCTATGCCGGCGAAGGCGCGTCGGCCGAAGATACGGTCGCGTTCAACCGCTCGCAGGTCCCGGCGCACGCGCAGACCTGGAAGGACCTCGAAAAATACCGGCGCCTCTTTCCGCGCACGCTGATCGTCAAGGGGATCATGCACCCGGCCGATGCGGTGCGCGCCGCCGAACTCGGTTGCGAGGGGATCATCGTGTCGAACCATGGCGGGCGCCAGCTCGACCAGGCGCCGGCCTCGCTCGATGTATTGCCGGCGGTGAAGGCCGCGGTCGGCGACCGCATGACGGTGATGCTCGACAGCGGCGTCAGGCGTGGCGCCGACATCCTCATTGCGCTGTGCCTCGGCGCGCAGTTCGTGTTTTTCGGCCGGCCGACGCTCTACGGCGCGGTCGCCGGCGGGCTGCCCGGGGTCAAGAAGGCGGTCGACAACTTCCGCAGCGAGATCGACATGGTGATGGGCCAGATCGGCTGTCCGAGCCTCGATCAGCTCGGCCCCGATTTCCTGTGGCAGGACGACTGGCCGCGCAACCGCTGACGACACCCTCCCTCTCCCCCCTGAAGGGCGGAGAGGGTTAAATATCAGGCGAAGGCCGGGCGGACGCCGCCGGCCGCGCGCTGGCGCAAGACCAGGAAGCCAACGAGGACGAGATTGAAGATGTTGAATAAGACGCCGGTGGCGAAGGCCGGTCCGTAGAACCC
>DATLTH010000645.1:0-5396 GCA_035533695.1 Allostellaceae bacterium
GACGCGCTCGAATTCGCGCGCAGCGGCGACACGCTGATCGTGTGGAAGCTCGACCGGCTGGCGCGGTCGATGAAGCAGCTGATCGAAACCGTCGAAGCCCTGCGGGTGAGGGGTATCGGGTTTCGCAGCCTAACCGAAGCCCTCGACACGACGACGGCGCAGGGGCGGCTGGTTTTTCACATGTTTGGCGCGCTGGCAGAATTCGAGCGCAGCCTGATCCGCGAGCGCACCCAGGCGGGCCTGGCGGCCGCGCGGCGCGCTGGCCGCACGGGAGGCCGACCGCCGAAACTCACCGACGACGACATCGAGGCCGCCAAGGCGATGCTCGCCAATCCCGACATCGCGATAACTCAAATCGCGCAACGGCTCGGCGTCTCGCCGGCGACGCTCTATCGTTACATCCCTGCCGCGCGAACCGCGAATACCCCGGGCGTTTGACAACGGCCGCTGCCCCAAAGTCGCAACGAAAATTCGAATCGCCGCCAACCCGAAATGTCGAGACTCTCGGCGTCGGAGAGATCAAGCTGGACAACCTTTGGTTATCCGGAGGATGTCGCTTCAATTCGGGATTCTCAAGGGAGAGGCCCACATGCGCAAGGTCATTTTTGGGGTCGTTGCCACTCTCGCAGTCGCCTTTTGTGCCAATGCGGCATCGGCCGGCGAGGCGGTGACCAAAACGAACCGTTTTACCTCGGTCCACGCCGATGGGATCGTCGATCACAGCCTGGTGTTGTCGGGTTTCGATCTGAGCCGGGCAAAGCCGATGCCGACACCGACGATCAACGCCCCCGTCGCGCCCGGCATCGAGAACGCGATCCTCAAGACGGCTCAGGGCCGAGAGGAAAGCGGCGCCAACCTGGCCAATACCGGCAACCCGGCGGTTGCGCCGCTCAAGTGGGTCGGGCTCGTCGTCTCGGCGCTCGACAAGACCCATTGGGGCTTGTGCACCGGCGAGTTCATCGCCCCGCGCGTGGTGTTGACCGCCGGGCACTGCGTACACCAGGAAGGCAGCAACAACTGGCTCGACGTCAACAACATGGTGTTCGTGCTTCAGTTCCAGAACGGCGGCGGCTCGCACGTCTACAAGGCGGTGTGCGCGGCAACGCTGAACGCCTATTCCTACCCGAACAATTTTGCCCAGCTCCCGGTCGATCAGCAGAACGCGGCGATGGCCAATGCCGGGCAGCACGACTACGCGATGATCCTGGTGGACAGCGACAGCCTGACCGGATCGATCAACTATATGACGGATTGGAAAGGCCAATACGTCGGCGCGACGCGCGTCGGCTATCCGGGTGATGTGCTGGGTGGCAAGGTGATCCAGGAGGCGCACGGCATCGTGTTCTTCGCCGACGCCATTCCGATGTTCATGGACAGCAACCACAACCAGATCTCCTACCCCGGGCTGGTCGTGCATTGGCAGAACAACACCAAGCTGACCCAGGGCTCCAGCGGCGGGGCCTGGGTCGCGAATGCCAGCAGCGAGGAGTCGAAGGACACCAACCTGGTGATCAGCGTGACCTCGTTCAACAACACCGCGTTCCCCGGCGCGATCATGGGCCCGTATTTCGTCGGCGCGGAATTCCAGAGCCTGCTGAAATACACCCAGGGTGGATGCAAGGCCTGACAGGGGATCAACTGTCGCGAGAATGCCCAGCCCATGCCGCAAATCGGCCACCATCGACGGCCAGATTCTGGAACCATGGTAGGGCCTTTCTGGCCCGCCAGCCTAGCGATCGGGAGCACTTCGATGACACGCATGTTCGCTTCACTGGTCCTCGCCGCCGCGATCGCCGCCCCCATCGGCGCTTTTGCGCAAACCGCGACGCAGACCGAGCATCGCACCAAGCTGATCGACGCCGTTGTCGCCAAGCCGCACGCCGGCTCGGTGGTCGACGATGGCCCCGCCGTATTGTTGAACAAGATTCGCGACGCGCGGCCGTCGATGCCGACGATCACGACCCCGGTCGCCGGCGACAAGCGCGGCTGATCGCGCTGCGCGCAGCGCGGCGTTCTCCGTCGGGCCCGGCCCGGCCGTTTTCGGCCGCGGCCGGGCCTTGCGTTGAAGTCCCGGTTCGAGACCGATTTGCCGAGCGGCGGCGGGGCGCTGGCTGCTTGCACACCGGCGCACAAATCAGCACCTAATTAAGAGAGTCTCCGGCACAAGATTATAATCTACGAAGTACTTTGTGAATTTCTGCATCCAAATCGGGGGGACCTTTTTGGTACGACGGTTGCTGCGCAGTCCTACCGGCCAGAAGTAACGGGTGTTCGGGAAAATCGGGAACCGCATCGGGCACCGGTAGCAAGTTACTGGAGCCTCAACTACGGTAGCGCGAGTTGATGGTTGTCGTCTGTCCCAGGAAATGCCTGACCGGCCCACGATCCGCGTCTTTATTTCGTCACCATCGGATGTGCGGCCGGAGCGGCTGAAGGCCGAGCAGATCGTCGCCCGGCTCGACCGCGAATTTGCTTACCATTTCCATGTCGAGGCGGTGCTGTGGGAACGCGAGCCGCTGGTCGCGTCGCATCACTTTCAGGACCCCGACAATATCCCGCCGCCGCGCGGTACCGACATCGTCGTCGTGATCCTGTGGTCGCGGCTCGGATTGCCGCTGCCTGCCGACAAGTTCCGCGGTGCGTTATCGGGGCGCTCCCCGGTGACCGGCACCGAGTGGGAATTCGAGGACGCGCTGGCCGGCGCGCGTGAGCACGACGGCGTGCCGCACCTGCTGCTGTATCGAAAGACAGCGGAACCGACCGGCGGATTTGGTGACCGCACTGCGGTGCAACAGCGCCTCGAACAGCTCGATCTCGTCGAGGATTTCTTCACCCGCTGGTTCAGGAGCGCCGATGGGCAGAGCCTCAGTGCGGCCTCGCACAGTTTTGCGGCGACGGCTGAATTTGAGGACCAGCTCTACGATCACCTCTACGCGCTCTTGGAACGCCGCGCCGGCGCGGCGGCCGAGGGGGTCTCGATCCGCTGGCACAGGCCGCCGTTCCGCGCGCTGCTGTCTTACGAATACGAGGATGCGCCGATCTTCTTCGGTCGCACCCGGGCACGCAACGAGTTGCGTGAGTTGCTGGCCCGGCAGATCGAGCGCGGCTCGGCCTTTGTCCTGGTGTTTGGAGCAAGCGGCTCGGGTAAGTCGTCATTGGTCAAGGCCGGACTCTTACCCGACCTGGCATTGCCGGGGATGATCGGCCGGGTCGGGTTGGTGCGCCGCGCGGTGATGCGGCCGTCCGATGCCGGTGGCGATCCGCTTGCCGCATTGGCGGCGGCGATCTTGTCGCCGACGGCGCTGTCCGAATTGGCCGGGCTGCAATACACGCCAGAACGCCTTTGCGCGCTGTTGCGTGAGGCTCCGGGCCAAGCCGAACTGCCGATCCGCCAGGGCCTTTTCGAGGCCGGCAGAGCGGCCGAACCGCCGCTGACCGAGATCGCCGAGGCTCGGCTGGCCATCGTCGTCGATCAGCTCGAAGAGATTTTCACGATCGGTCGGCTCGGCCAAACCGAGCGCGAGGCGTTCGTCGCCGCGCTCGACACCTTGGCGAAGAGTGGCCTGGTCTGGGTCATCGCGACGATGCGCAGCGACTTCTTCGACCGGCTGGAGACGATGCCGTCGCTTCTTGCACTGACCGGCGGCGAGGCACGCTGTCTGCTGGCGCCCCCAGACGCGGCGGAGATCGGCCAGATTATCCGCCAGCCGGCGCAGGAAGCCGGGCTGCGCTTCGAGCACGACGCGGCGAACGGCGCGACGCTTGACGAGACGATCTGCGAGGTCGCTGCCAGGGATCGCGGGGTCCTGCCCTTGCTGTCGTTTCTGCTCGACCAGCTCTGGCAGCGGCGCAGCGACACGGGCGTTGTGACCTTCGCCACCTATCGTGAGTTGGGTGGCCTGGAAGGCGCGATCGTGCGGCGAGCCGAGGAGGTGTTTCAGGCCCAACCCGAAGCCGTGCAGCGCGAGCTAGTCGTGCTGTTGCGCGAGCTGGTGACGATCGAGCGCGGCAAGGCAGTCTCGCGCGCCGCGCTGCTGTCGCGGTTTCCGGAAGGGACGCCGCTGCGGGCGCTGGTCGATGCCTTTCTCGATCCCGAGGCCCGGCTCTTGGCCAGCGACAGCGACGACGGCCGGGCACAGCTCCGGCTCGCGCATGAGGGGCTGTTGAGCCACTGGCCGCGGGCGGCGGAGCAGGTCGCCGCCGACGCCCGCGACCTCGAATTGCGCGGCCGGCTCGAAGAAGAGGCCGTGGCGTGGCATCGGGCGCACAACCGCCGGCAGAAGAGGGGGCGGCTCATCGCCGGATTGCCGCTGGCCGAGGCGCGGGCACTGCTCGCCCGTTGGGGCGCCCGATTACCAGCGGAGATCGCCGACTTTATTGCCGCCTCGCGCCGTGCAGCACGATGGCGGCGGGTGCGACTGTGGGGGATGATCGCGTCTGCGCCACTGGTCGCGACGCTGCTCGTGGTGATTATCTGGGCAGGGTTTGTGTGGCGGGGCGTGCATCAGGTCGAAGCCGAATGGGCGACGAACCAAGAATTCGTGCGCATCAAGGCCGGTTGCTTCGAGATGGGCAGTTCCAGGACCAAAGGAGAGGCGCAATACGATCCGGAGAGCTATGCGACTGAAGAACCGGTGCACAAGGTCTGTCTCAAATCGTTCGATCTCGCCAAGGTCGAGGTGACGCAGGGCGAATGGCGCCGGGTCATGGTCGGGATCGCGGGTTTTCCCGACAATCCGAACCCGTCGTATTTCAAGGGTAACGACTGGCTTCCAGTCGAGGGGGTCAATTGGAACGAGGCGCAGCGTTTCGTCTGGCGGATGTCGTTCTTCGGCCACGGCCATTACCGACTGCCGAGCGAATCGGAGTGGGAATACGCGGCGCGGGCCGGCACGACGACCTCACGGTATTGGGGAGACAACATCGACGATGGTTGCACTTACGAAAACATCACCGATCAGAGCTGGAAGAAAGAGGCGGGGTCTAAGGTAGCGTTGCCGTCTGCCAATTGCACCGACGGCTACGGCTTTAAAACGGCTCCAGTCGGCTCATTCAATCCGAACCCATGGGGACTGTACGACATGCTGGGCAATGTTGAGACCTGGGTCGAGGATTGCTATGTGGATAACTACAAGCAAACCCCAATTGACGGCAGACCCTATACAAAGAGCTCCTGTACAAACCGCGTCATCCGCAGCGGTTCCTGGGACGACTTCCTGCGGATCGATCGCGCGGCCAACCGCAACCACAACACTCCGGACTACCGAAGCGACGATTTGGGGTTTCGGGTGGCCAGGACCATTACTCCTTGAATCTTTGCCTCTTTCCCTCCTGCACCCGCAGTCCGAAACGAGGAAAACAAGAAGGGGTCAAGGGGCTGCGCCCCTTGTCGAATT
>DATLTH010000646.1:0-8895 GCA_035533695.1 Allostellaceae bacterium
TCGGCGCAGCGGCCGCATCCGCCGTTCTGGATGGGCGCCGGCAGCGAGCGCTCGGTGCGCCAGGTCGCCGAGCGCGGCTACAACATGCTGCTCGGGCAGCATGATCTGGCCGACGACGTGCTGCGCTGGGTCGCGCAGTTCCGCCGCGACGGCGAGGCGCGCGGCCGAGAATTTGACCCGATGCAGGTCGGCGTCGCCCGCGCCGTGCATTTCGCCGAGACCAAGGAGGAATTGGAGGCGGCGCAGGTGCGGCGCTTCCAGGGGCATCTGCGCATCAACAAACTGGCCGAGCGGCCGGGCGACGAGCGCGAGCGCTTTGCCCGCCACGACGAGGCCGAGGTCCGCCGCCTCTGCGACGAGACCGCGATCTTCGGCACGCCGGACCAGATCGCCGACAAGCTCACCGCCTTGCGTGCCGGCGGGGTCGAGTACGTCATCGTCAATTTCGGCGGCTCGCGCGAGAATATCAGGCGCTTTGCCCGCGAGGTGATGCCGCACTTCAGCGGCGAACCGCCGCTCGCGGTCGCGGCCAAGTAAAGGGCGCGCCGACCGGACGCAGCACGAGCCGGAAGCAGAACCGCTGCCGGCGCAATGACGGCGAACCGCGGGCCGCGGTCGCAACCGGATGGGGCAACGGCGAGGCAGAGATGACGTGGTTGTTGCGATCATGCACTGCACTGGCGATCACGGCAGGGCTGTTCGTCGGCGCGTCCGCCACCGCCGCGCCGCGCCACCCCAAACCGCTCAATCCGGCCAGCGCAAAGCTGGAAAAGCTGCCGCCGGCCGCGCGCGCCGCGGAGCTCGCCCGCGCCGTCGGCCATTGGTGCATCGGCACCGACGCATTCCTGATGGGGGTGATCGCCAGCGGTCCCGGCACCGGCAACGCCTATTGGAGCCTGCGCTGCGCCGACGGCAGCGCCTGGGCGATCCAGATCGATCCGCTGGCCGAGTTCACCGCGATCGGCTGCGACGACTATAAAGCCAACGCGGAGGGCAAGGAATGCTTCAAGAAATTCTGACAGGTGGCACGCCGGCATGCCGTGGGTGACCGCCATTGTCGTCTACGTTCTCGTGTGGTGGGTGACATTGTTCGCGATTTTGCCGTTGTGGGTGACCCCATCCGAGCCGAACGAAGAGGGCCATGATGCCGGCGCGCCGCGGCAGCCGCTGATGGGGCGCAAGATCGCGCTGACGAGCGTCGTCGCGGCGGTGATCTGGCTCGGCATCTACATTGTCGTCAGCGAGCCGTGGTTCAGCTTCCGCGGTTCCTGACAAGGCTCGACGAATGAGCGCCGCCTACTGCCTGGCCGCGCCCGGCCATCCGCTGCACGGCCCCTATCACGACCGCGAATACGGCTTTCCCTCTGATCAGGAATCCGTGCTCTTCGAGCGGCTCGTGCTCGAGATCAACCAGGCCGGGCTGTCATGGCTGACCGTGCTGCGGAAGCGCGCCGCGTTCCGCACCGCCTTTGCCAACTTCGCGGTCGACCGGGTGGCGGAATTCGATGATGCCGAGATCGCCCGCCTGCTCGGCGATCCGGGCATCGTGCGCAACCGGCAGAAGATCGAAGCGGTCATCGCCAATGCCAGGCGTATCCAGGAATTGCGCCGCTCGCACGGCTCGTTCCAGGGCTGGATCGAGGCGCATCATCCGCGCGGGTTGCCCGAGTGGACGCGCCTCTTCCGGCAGAATTTCCGCTTCACCGGCGGGCTCATCGTCGGCGAGTTTCTGATGAGCCTCGGCTATCTGCCGGGGGCGCACGAGCCGGACTGCCCGGTCTACGCCCGCATCCTCACCCTCAACCCGCCCTGGGCGCGCAACCCCGCCGGCGGGGTGTCAAATTGACGTTGTGGCCGCAGGTGGGCTAGGCTGCGGACGCGGCGCCTCACGCTCGCACCAGAACGTGTCTAACATTGAGAGACATCCGCCCGTCAGGCGGTGTCTGCACCGACCCCCGGGGTTGGCGTTAGCCGCCGCCGGGCTGCTGAATGGAGGAAGCGTTGTCGTTGCCGCAGAAATATCTGAAGGTCGTCTCGGAACTCGCAGCCTCCGGCGCGATCGGCACCGCTTTGCTGCTGGGATCGGCGCTGCCGGCCGCCGCCGATCAGGAGCCGGCAAACCAACCGCCAGCCGCCACGCAGAGCGCGCGCGTGTCCGAGCGCCTGGCCGCGATCCGCGCGGCGGTGTCGGCGGTAGCGGCGGCCGAGACGCAACTACCGGATCACCTGCGCCTCGCCTGGGGCAACTGGCATAACTGGGGCGGCGGTGGCGGCTTTGGCTTTGGCTTTGGAAGGCCGTGGGGCAATTTCGGCTTCGGCCTGCCGTGGAACAATTGGAACAACTGGCGCAACGGCTGGAACAACTGGCGCAATTTCTGGCATAACTGGTAAGGGCGGGACGGCCGTCCGATAGCGTCAAGCCGATGCCGCGCATCCAGCTGCTGGTGGTGCAGCCGACACCGTTTTGCAACATCGATTGCCGATATTGCTACCTGCCGGACCGCGCCAACAAGGCGGTGGTCGCCGAGGAGACCCTCGCCAATCTGTTCTCGCAGGTCTTCGCCTCGGGCTGGGCGTCGGACGGGCTGACCGTCGTTTGGCATGCCGGCGAGCCGATGGTATTGCCGATCGACTTTTATCGGCGGGCTTTCCGGCTGATCGACCGGCTGAAGCCGCCGGCATTGACCCTGACGCATGCCTTTCAGACCAACGGCACGCTGATCGACGATGCCTGGTGCGCCTTCCTCCTCGAACATCAGGTCAGCGTCGGGGTCAGCATCGACGGTCCCCGGCATTTTCACGACATCAACCGGGTGACCCGCGCCGGGCGCGGCACCTTCGAGCGGACCATTGCCGGCATCCGAAGGCTGCGCCGGCATGGCGTGCCGTTCCACGTCATTTCGGTATTGTCGGCGGCGAGCCTCGCCGCACCGCGCGAGATGTTCGATTTCTATGTCTCGGAAGGGATCAGCCACGTCTGCTTCAACGTCGAGGAGAGCGAGGGCGATCACGTCTCGCGCTCATTCGCCGAACCCGACATCGCCGACGCCTATTACCGCTTCCTGGATGAGTTCTGGCACCTGGCGGCGGCAACACCCGGCGCGTTTTCCTTTATCCGCGAGATCGACGAGGCAACCCAAATCGTCCTGCGCCCGCAGGAGGCCGCGTACTGGAACCAGATGGTCGAGCCGTTTGCCATCACCAGCATGGACTGGGCCGGCAACATCGCGACGTTTTCGCCGGAACTGCTCGGGCTGAAAAGCGCCGTCTATGACGACTTCATCATCGGCAACGTCAACCGCGACCGCCTGACCGACATGGCGCAGCAACCGGTTCTGCGAAAGATGCTCGCCGACATCAACGCCGGGGTCGAGCTGTGCCGCACGCAGTGCGAATATTTCAGCGTGTGCGGCGGCGGCGAGCCGGTCAACAAATTCTCTGAAAACCGCAGCTTCATCAGCACCGAGACAACCTACTGCCGGATGACCAAGATGCGGGCCACCGATCTGGTCCTCGATCTGCTCGATCGGCTGGGACGGCGAATAGCCGATGATTGGGACACGGCAAATGGGCCGGCGGGAACGGCACGACATGCCGGCAAGCCGGCAGATACGGCGTTGCCGGCGGCGTGAATGGCGGGCCGGCGCGCGGAGAGGCTTTTCAAACAGGAGATGGGGATGAGACAAGGCCATCGGACGATTGGTGCCCTCTTCGCGGCAATCCTGACCGCGGCCGGGTTGAGTGCGGCAGCCCTCGCGCAAGGCGCCCAACCGGCGGCCGGTCCCGGCGGCGGTGCGGGCGGCGGTCCCGGCGGTGGTGGGGGCAGCGATGCGAGCGGCTACGCGGGTGGCGGACAGGAAGCGGCCGGCCCCTCCGGCGCAACCCGGGCGCTCGACATGCCGATCCTCTACGTCACCGGGATCGAGGTGCTGCGGTCGTCGATGGATCCGAAAGTCGACGTGATCCGGGTGACCGGACTGACCAGCTCGACTGGCTGGAGCTCGCCGCAACTGGTGCCGTTCTTTTACGGCAAGCCGGCCGACGACATCCTCGACCTGCAATTCATCGCCACCAGCCCCGAGCAGTCGCAGAAGGCTGACGGGTTTGTCCCGGTCAGCGCGATGTTCACGGTCGAAGGTAACGACCCGTACAAGGGGGTGCGCGTGCGCGCCAGCGCCAACGCGCTCGAAGTCAAACAGATTCCCGGCAGCGCCCACACCACGATCAAGGCGATCGATTGCAAGGATTGCGTGGGCAAGACCTATGCCGAAAAGGGCAAGTCGCCGTCCGGCACAGCCGATGTGGTGCGCGCAGAGGATTTGCCGCGCGGCTTCCGTACGATCGTGCCGACGCACGGGGTTGCCGGGATCGTGCACAACCCGAACCGGATCAACCTGATCCTCGACGACAACCACAAGGTCGTGATGGCATTCTGGGAATAGGCCGAGAAGCCCTCACCGGTCGCGGACCGTCCGTGTCGGCGCCGGCCGGCGCAGGCGGCAGTCCGGTCGAGGAAATCGCCCAGATCCTCGCGCCGCACCCGATTTTCGCGCGGTTCGATCGGGCGGCATTGCTGATCGTCGCGGCTCGCTGCGCCTTCGCCACCTACGCGGCGGGCGCGACGGTCATGCGCGAGGGAGACCCGGGCGAGTTTGCCTGCGTGATCCTCGAAGGCGAAGCCGACATCTTCGTCGAGCAGCCCGGCGGGCCGATCCATATGGCGACGGTCGGGCGCCACCGGATCGTCGGCGAACTCGGCGTGTTCACCGACATGCCGCGCAGCGCAACGGTCGTTGCGCGCACGTATCTCGTCGTCGTGCGCATCGAGCGGGACAGCCTGATGCGGCTCAGCGCCGATTATCCCGCGATCGGGGTGGCGATCATCCAGGAACTGGGCGGTCGCCTCGCCAGCATGAATCGCTCGCTCGCCGCGCTGACCTATGCGGCGGAGGCGCTGGGACGCGACGAATACGATGCGGCATTGCTCGAGGAGTTGGCGAACCAGCCCGGGGCATTGGCGAGTTTCGCGCGGGCCTTCGCCGGCATGGCGGCCGAAATCCGCGCCAAGCAGCACCGCCGCCAGGAGATGCGCACCGCCGCCGAGATCCAGCAATCGATCCTGCCGCCGCCCCTCGATCGCGAGGGCGCGGCCGCGCGGATCAACCTCCATGCCGAAATGCACCCGGCGCGCGAGATCGGCGGCGATTTCTTCGACTATTTCCTGCTCGACGAGCAGCGCCTCGCGCTGACCGTCGCCGACGTGTCCGGCAAAGGGGTCCCCGCGGCATTGTTCATGGCGGTGTCGCGCACGGTATTGCGCGGCGTCGCCAATGTCGGCGGCGGCATGGCGGCCGGCATGGAGGCGGCCAATCGCCTGCTCGCCGCGCAAAACAATGCCGCGATGTTCGTCACGCTGTTTCACGCCGTGCTCGATCTGGAGAGCGGCCTGCTGCGCTACTGCAATGCCGGCCACAACCCGCCCTATCTGCTGCGCGCGCGAGGCGGCCGCGAGTCGCTCGCCGCAACCGGCATCCCGTTCGGGATCGATCCCGACATGCCCTATCGCATCGACGAAATCACGCTGCGCCCCGGCGACCTCTTGTTCCTGTTCAGCGACGGGATCACCGAAGCCTTCGATCCGGCCGGCGTGGAATTCGGCACTGCGCGGCTTGAAGCCGCATTGGAGGCGGCGCGCGGCACCAGCGCGGCCGAGACGGTAGGCTCCGTCCTCGCCGCCACCGGCGAATTTGCGGCCGGCGCCGAGCAATCCGACGACATCACCTGCCTTGCCCTGATTTACCGGCCCTGAGAAGGCTCAATCGCGGGATTTTTCCAGCCGCAGGATGTTGTTGCCGTCAACCCGGCGATACTCGACGCGGTCTACCATCGCGCGCATCAGGTGGATTCCGAGCCCGCCGGGATCGCGCTCCGCCAGCGGCAGGGACAGGTCGGGGCCGGGCGCAGAAATCGGGTCGAACGGCCGGCCGTTGTCGGTGATCTCGGCGACCAGGGTATCGGCCCCGATGTCGAGCCGCACAAGGATCCGATGCGGCGGCGGCAGGCCGGCAAACCCGTGGGTGATCGCGTTGACGACCGCCTCCTCCAGCGCGAGCGCCACCTTCATCGTGAACTCGTCGGCAAGCCCGTCGGCGCGGCAGCACGATTGCAGCCAGTCGATCAGCCGCGAAATCGCGCAAGCTTGCGGCGCGACGTTCAGCTCATAGGACGCCATGCCGCCTCTTATCGCGTCGGCTGCCCGTCGGCAAGGGAATGCGGCGGTTCTCTTGCCTGGGCAAACGGCGGCATGCTAACGACATCACAGCGGCGTTTCGCGGCGCGAGGCGGATGATGGAATTTACCCAGGACGAGGCCGGCGGCGTCACGACGGTACGGCTCGCGGGCCGGCTCGACAGCAGCGCCGCGCCCGCCGCCGAGGACAGCTTCGGACATCTGCTCGGCGGCGGCGCGCCGCGGCTCGCCGTCGATCTGTCGCAGCTCGAATACATCAGCAGCGCCGGGCTACGGGTTCTGCTGGTGGTGGCAAGGAAGGTGCAGCAGGCAAACGGCAAGGTGGTGCTGTTCGGGCTGCGTCCCAATGTTCGCGAAGTCTTTTCGGTCAGCGGGTTCGACAAGATTTTCGCGATTGAAGCCGATGCCGCCGGCGCCGCCGCAGCAGCCTTGCGTTGAGGATCGGACGATGCTCGGGTTTGTCGAAGAAATCGTGCTGCTGCAGCTTGACGATACGCGCGGCGGGCTGGCCGAACTGCCGTTATCGGCCGCCGATATCGTGCTGGCGGGCGCTGCCGTAATGGAGCTGGCGCTGCTGAACCGCATCGATTCCGATCTGCAGCATCTGTTTGTCGTCGACCCCTCGCCGACCGGCGACGCCATGCTCGACGATGTATTGGCGCGGCTTGCCCCAGATGGCGCCGAGGACGGCGCCAAGGACGGCGCCGAACTCAACGCCGAGCTCAACGCCACTGCCGCGGTCGAGCGCATTACCGGCCAGGCCGACGCGTATCGCCGGGAGGCGCTGCAGCGCCTTGTTGCGAAGGGCATCCTGCGGGAGGAAAACGGCCGGCATTTCTGGGTGTTTCGCACCCGGCGCTATCCGGTCATCGACGACCGCGAGCAGCGCGAGGTCAAGGCGCGGCTGCGCCAGCTGCTGCTGACCGACGAGATTCCCGATCCGCACGACGTCGTGCTGATCTGCCTGATCGAGGCGTGCGACCTGTTGGGCCTGGTGCTCAGCGCCGACGAGATCGCCCGGACGAAAACCCGGGTCGAGCAGCTCAGCCGGCTCGACCTGATCGGTCAGGCCGTCACCAGGGCGGTCGCCGAAATCCGGTTCATCATCCGGCACGCGACCTCGGCGATCTACTGACGCAGCAATTCGGCGCCGGCGGCCGATGCTCTATGATGCGCGCAACAGGGTCCGGAAACGAAGGTCTCAACGATGTCTGACGACCAGCACCGCGCCAGCGATCCGCCGCCGGTTTCCTCGCCCTGTTCGCTGCGGCAGGCCTGCGTCAAGGCCGGGCTCGACGGCGGCGGCCGGCGTTGTGTCGGCTGTCCGCTCTGGGGCTTGTGCCAAAGCGACGTGCGCTGGCTGATCAAGACCGCGCACGAGGAATGGTACCGCTGCTGAATTGGCGAGGGGTGCGACGCCAGCGACTGAGCGGCTCCGACACCTATCAGGCGCCGCCGCTGGTCGCCCAGTCCAGCAGCCGGTCGAGAAAGGCGGCGCCGGCAGCGAGTTCGCTGCGGGTGATGAATTCGTCGGGCTTGTGCGCGACATCGATCGAACCGGGGCCGCAGACGATCGCCGGAATGCCCGCCTGCTGATAAAGACCGGCCTCGCTGGCAAACGAGATCGTGGTTGTTGTGTTGGCGCCAGTCAGCTGCCGCGCCAACATTTCGGCCGGCGAGCCCGGCATCGCCAGCAAGGGCGGCACCGCGACGACGGTCTCGGTTTCGACGCTCGCCTCCGGGTAAACCGCCCGCAGGCGCGGCAGCAGGTCGGCGGCGACGAAATGGTCGATGCGCGCTTTTAATGCCGCCGCGTCGTCATCGGGCAGGTTGCGCAGGTCCCAGTCGAAGGCGCAGTCCCGCGCAATGATGTTGACCGCCGTGCCGCCGGCGATCGTGCCGACCGAGAGCGTCGTGTGCGGCGGGTCGAAGCCGCTGTCGGGCCGGGCGCGGCCGCGCGCCTCGCTTGCGACCCGGCCGATCTCGGCCACGATCTCGGCCGCCGCGAAGATCGCGCTGACCCCGCGCTCGGGGGCACTGGAATGGCCTTCGCGCCCGGTGACGCGGGTGCGGAAGAACGAGCAGCCCTTCTGCCGGTTGGCGACCTGCATCGATGTCGGCTCGCCGACGATTGCCAGCAATGGCCGCGCCTCGCCGGTCGGCAGCGCGCGGATCAAGGCCGGCGCGCCGAAGCAGCCGGTTTCCTCGTCATGGGTGAAGGCAAGGTGCAGCGGCACGGCGAGCCCGCGTCGCACCATATCCGGGACCTGAGCAAGGACCAGCGCGATAAAGCCCTTCATGTCGGCGCTGCCGCGGCCAACGAGCCGGCCATCCTTGTCGGTGAGGTGGAACGGGTCGCTGTGCCATTCCTGGCCGGCGACCGGCACGACATCGGTATGGCCCGAGAGGATGACGCCGCCCTGTGCGACGGGGCCGATCGTCGCGAACAGATTGGCTTTGCCGGGCATTGCGGCGCTGCGCTCGGAGGCGATGCCGTAGCGGCCGAGATAGTCGGCGATCCACTCGATCAGATCGAGGTTCGAGCGCGCCGAGGTGGTGTCGAAGCCGACCAGCCGCTCGAGGATCTCGAGCGCCGTTGCCAGTCTCTCGTCGGGGCGGGGGTCAGACGTGTTCGCCGCTCCCGCT